>CAZVLC010000049.1:0-8208 GCA_964627885.1 uncultured Peptococcaceae bacterium | reverse complement strand
TCCACTCTAATCCTTCTGATAACGGTAATCCGATTGTTCATTCCATTAACACATATCGCAAAAACAGTGACGGCACGTTGCAGACTCCGGTTATAACTATCTATGGTGCCGGCTGGAATGGAGAAGTACGGAACTATGCATATCTCGATACGCTTGTGCAAGATGCAAGCGGCACGCCTATTTCCGGCGCAACCATTACGATTGAGCCATTGACGGATGTTAATTTTCCGGCAGTGAATGTGGTTCTGCCTCCGCCGCCCCCGGATCTTGCGTCTTATCCGGAGGAACAACTACCCATTCCTACGGTGGAAAACCTTACGAATATTACCACTGATGCTACCGGTCATACACCTAGGCCAAATTACGGCTGGAGTAATGATAGTGAAGCCACTCCTGCCCTGCTTTTCTCTCACCAATTAAGCAGTAACAGAAACTATAGCGATTTTCAATACCGCATCACCGCCTCATATAACGAGCAAAGTGTTTCGACAGTTGTGACCCCTGATGTATCGTGGTACCGGGAAGATCCGACTCAGCTGTCGAAAACGGTAGTACTAACCTTTGATAAACCCGCTGAGAAATATGCTCTCAATGTAAATGGCGGTACCGGTGACGGTGTATACAGTGCAGGTCAATCAGTAAATATTGTCGCTGGTCCTGCTCCGGCGGGCAAGGTTTTTGATAAATGGATCGGGGATACCACGGGAATAGCGGACATAAACGCTAGTTCTACCGCTATCTCGGTACAAGCTGCGGATGCTTCCATTACCGCGTACTACAAAGATATCACTTATCATTTGACGGTTGTGGGTGGTACGGGTTCGGGGGATTACCCCGCCGGGAAGATTGTTGTGGCCGACGCATCTCCCACCAATGGCGAGCAGGTCTTCTACAAGTGGACCGGAGACGTGGAGCATGTGATTTCGCCTACCGTTTATTCGTCCACATTGATCATGCCGGACCATGATCTTACGGTCAACGCTACCTACCGGGATCCGATCAGCTACAGCTGCCATTTGACAGTAGCAGAGGGAGAGGGAACCGACTTCTATGCCCCGGGTGAAAATGTAGCCATTTCGGCGCCGCAAAGCCCTTCGATTGATAAGGTTTTTGACCACTGGGCAGGAGATACGAATAATCTCGCGGATATAAGAGCGTGCAATACCACGCTGACAACCATACCGGATGAATATTTAATTCTCTATCCGGTTTATCGGGACAGTGGCGCAGCGCCGCTTACCATAGAAGTAACGGGGGTAACGCTTAACTCCACAACAATGAGTCTGGCTGCAGGGACAAGCAGAACACTGACCGCGACAGTAGTGCCGGAAAATGCCACAATAAAGAATGTAACGTGGGTCAGCAGCAATACCGCAATAGCGACCGTAGACAGCAATGGACAAGTAACCGGCAAGGCAGCTGGAACGGCTGTAATTACGGTGACCACCGTAGACGGTAAATTCCAACAAACTTGCAGTGTAAACGTAACCGCATCTAGCAGTGGTGGCAGTAGTGGCAGTAGTGGCAGTAGTGGAAACAACGGCGGAAGCAGTGGAGGCAGTGGCGGTGGCGGATCCGCAGGTAGTGTGAAAGTACCTGTAAATACGGAAGAAACATTGCCGGAAAAACATCAGGGTTTGCATAATATTAATACCGAGGATGATGGCTTACTGAACACCGCATTAAAAGCGACCGGGCAAGCTAGACTTGATTTATCAAAAGACAGCGATGGAAAAGTCATTTTATCCTTGGCGACAATAAAAGAGCTTGGAGAAACCACGAAGTATTTACTCTTGCAAAATCAAACGCAGGGCTTAAAAATAGATCTTACTACCTTGAACCTCGAGAGTATTTCCGGCAGTGTGCAGGATACTGTTGAGTTTCAAGTGAAGCCACTGACGAAAGCGGAGAAAACAGCCCTGCTGCAAAAGATGGCGGCGGCAGAAAGTTCCGGTATAGCTGATATCGGAGAAAACATTTACAATTTTGCCGTAACAATGAACGTACTGGCAAACGGTTCAAAGAGCTCGAAGAATATGGAGAACTTTTCTGAACCGGTGGCCGTAACAGAGGATCTTTCCAAGTATACCCTGACACCGGAACAAGTACGTCAGTTATGCGGTATGCGGCTGGAGAAGAACGGAAAGGGAGAAATCATTCCTGTTAAGCTGGGTGGTAATTATGATGCGGCAAGCAAAACACTAACATTTTATACCGACAAGGCAGGGTATTGTACCGTAATGAGCAGTCAAGCCCTTACGAAGCTCACCTTATTTATTAACAACAATGTCACTAGTGTAAATGATCTTTACAAAACAATAGACGTACCTCCTACCCTTATAAACAACCGGACCATGGTGCCGTTGCGGTATATTGGGGAAGCTTTTGGTGCTGAGTTTGACTGGGATGAAAAAACCCGGACGGTAACGATTAAAAATGGCCAGAAAGAATTAAAAATGGTTATCGATCAGATTGGGCCGGGCTTGGATTCTCCACCTACCATTATTGAAGGAAGAACCTTGGTACCCGTACGGTATATTTCTGAAACTTTTGGTGCTCAGGTAATGTGGTTCCCGTCCACTCAAACGGTGATGGTTGTGAAATAGGAATAGTAACTAAACATTAAAAGTTCCCGAGAACATTGGTATCTCGGGAACTTTTTGGTTCGCCATTAAGATTAATGATCTCCGCTTGCACCGATTTGTATTATGGTAAGTAAGTTAGAATCATAGCGCGTCGCGAAACGCGAAACCAAGACAACATGCAAGGCGAAGAATAATGCACACAAAAAGGTTAAGAAATCGCCTCTTTGAATACTTAACCCATCAGTTAGGGTTAGGAAACCTAGGCCAACCGTTGCACATAGTGCGCCCATAATCACTGTTAAAGCAGGAAAATGTTTTTTATAGAAAATGCAGAGAAAGGGTACAATTACTACTTGCAGACCGGTGATGAAAGCTGAATTAGATGCACTGGTATATTGCAAACCAACGGTTTGGCAGGCATAACCTAGAAAAAGAAAAAAGCCGATCAGAATCCCGACCCCCATTAATTTTGCATTAAGAATTTTTTTACCGGGACGGTAAAGTGCATACAGAAAGAAAAAAGCCACCAAAAAACGGAGCCCGTTAAATAAAAAAGGGGTTACTCCACCCAATGCGTTTTTAATTAAGACAAAAGTAGTACCCCAAACTAAAGCTACTCCTAAGAGTAGCAAATCGGCGTGCCATGATACCATTTTTCTCATGCTGTCATCCTCCCTACTTATGATTCAATTCTGGCATAGGATAGGGAGGCAGTCAAGTGAACACCGAAGGAAAGTCAGTCTCAAAGGAAAGGCAGTCTCGAAGGAGATACAGTATCGGACTGATGGGGTCTTGGGGTCTGGGTATGTCTAGTTGAGTTCGGTTAATTCTATTGGGTGATTTAAGGGGAGAAGGTATGTTCATATAGTTTAGTGAGGTCAGAGCTGGAAAGAGTGGAGTTTATTTCGCCCGCTTTCAGAAGGAAATCATGGAGCTTTTTTAAGGCTGTTTGTTCAATCACAGGACTTTTGGGCCAGCAGCCGATGTTTTTGTAACGGGCGATGCCTCTGATCAGGGTTTTCTCATCAAGCATGGGGAAAAAATCTTTCCCTACTGCGGCTAATTCTTCGGGGCTCTGGGTCTCGATCCAGATTAGAGCTTGCGCAAAAGCATTAAGGAATTTTTGATAATTTTCCGGTTCTGCGGTAATCTTTTCCCTGGCGATACTGATCACCGAAGTAAGCAGGGGTTCCGTATATTCATGGAAAAAAGCGACCACCTGATAGGAGCCTTGATTTTCTAAAAAAGTAGTGTTCGGTTCGGTGCAAAGAAAAAAGTGTGCGGTGCCACTTTGAAAAGTGCCTAGGCGGAGCGGTGGTGGTAGGTTATTAATGAGATGGACATCAATTTGCGGCCGCAGTTGGTTTTTTCTTAAGAGATCTTCAAGGACAATTTCCGGAAAATCTCCGATTTTCGTACCCAAAATGACCTTTCCTTTAGTGTCGTTCCAATTGAAGCTCGGGGTATTTTGCTTTGGGGGCGTTGGGGAAATGGGTTGTTTGCTTGGGGAGGATGGCGAGGAGGCCTCAGTCTTCCGGGAAAGCAGCGCCCAGCCGTTATTCACCGTACATGGGGCCAGAAAACTGAGTTTATTTTTTTGCCCTTGTTGATAAAGGTAAAAACCAAGTTCCGGCCCGTGCAGTAAAAAGTCATATTTACCGCTAAATAAACCTTCTACTGCTTCTTTTGTAGAGGTGTATTTTTGGAGATTTATTTGCAGATTCTCCTTTGCAAAATAGTTATTATGGATGGCCACATAAAGAGGTAGATACAATAAAGAATCTTCTTCGTAGGCAATGTTTAGGGTGGCTGTGTCTGCTTCTTTAGGAAGACGCTCCTGGCGTTGCTTTTCATGCTCTGACTTGGGTATTAACGTACATCCTGACAACAAGAGAAGAAGGAGGAGCGTATTAAGAAAAATTATTCCGAAAATACGGTAGGAATACAATTTGCTTCGAGCGACAAACACAGGACCTTACCTCCGTGCTAAGTAAATATGTTGCTTATATTTACTTATAGTCGGAAGGGGCTAAGAGTATGACAGTAATCTAAAAAGGAAGTTCACAAGATAGCATCCAGTAGACTTGAGAAAATTTACTTTCGGATGATAATTTTCCCGGTTGTCTGCTCCCAGTCCACCGTTGCCCCTAATTTTTCGGCGATGAAACGTAAGGGGACAAAGGTGCGGCCAGGTGGGAGGATTTGGGGGGCGCAATCTAATTTTATTGGGGAGCCGTTAACAATGACCGCTTTTTGGTCGGGTGCCAAGATAATTATTACAATATTTTCTTGGTTTTCTTCATTTCCTTGGATTGTGATTTGCCCGGTTGCCGGATCCCAGTTCACTTCTGCGCCTAAAGCTTCGGCAATGAATCTTAAGGGCACCATTGTCCGAGCAGAGCTATGTTCCAGAAAAGGAGCAGCTTCAAGAGGGTGGGATAGCTCATTAAATAGGGCAATTGAATCATGAAGGGTCAGTTGGATGTGGACAGCCTCGCTTTCCTGATTACCGGTGTTGTTTGGGTTGATATATTCGTCTGGATTGCTTTTTTTCGGTGACTTGACTACTAACTCTTTGGTAGCAACATTTTGTCCGTATCCGGCTGATACCGTACATAAACCACGGAGGTTTTTCGGTACGTTGAAAGTGAGACTGTAGGCGCCCCGGTGGTCGGTGTTGGCTGTTTCGGTCAAGACGGTAGTGCCGGCAGCATCTAACAGTTTGAGGGTGATGTCTGTCTCCGGATAGGCTGTGCCTGATAAAGTGAGGGGTTGGCCAGCTCTAAGGTTCGGGGTGCTTAGGGTAAGCCCGATCTGATATATTTGCAGGACATAGCTTTTTTTGGTGGTACCATCTTCGGCGAGTATGGTAAGAGGGATCGAGCTTGCTCCGTTAGCGGACAGAGGGATATTTAATGAATGGGGCTGCCCTTTTTCGCCAGCTCTACCCAGGATGGAGACAATAGCTCCCGCATCAGCAGGGAAGGCGGTGATAGTCAGGTTGTCTATCTCGTTTTCCAGGTTTAAGGAATAGACTGTTTGGGCCGGTGTAAAGTCGGGGCTTAAAGTCCCCACGTCCGTTTGCAGCTGCCAGAGGTCGGCATTTGTTTCATCAGCGTCTGCGCGAGTAACGGTGATCTGGTATGTTTGCGGTTCCTCTTCCGGAGAGGTGATTTCTAGAGTAAGGGTATTCTCACCGGTGGTTAAGGGGATTTCTTTTATTGAGCCGCTCTCCTGAGGAATCCCGTTGATGGTCAATGCTCGTTCAGACGGAGTATCGATAGTCGCAGTTAAATCCAGCGCGGTAATACTGTTGGGTAATTCAAGGGTATAGTCAAAAACAGCCGGATCAAAGGAAGGGGAAAGGGTAAGGCCTTCCTCACTGCCTTCTTCCCGGTCGTTGTGGATGTTCAGAGTAAGTTCGTTCAGATAGCCGGGTCTGATAATATTGACGGTATAGTTCTTCGTGATAGTACCGTCTCCGGCTTGGACGGTAAAGGATACTTCATTTTCGCCGGGGGTAAGCGGGGTGCTGATAGTCCGTGCCCCGTTGGGGGTGAGCCAGTCCAGACTGGCGGCGTAGTTTTGGCTGATCTCTTCGTCGGTAAGCGCACGGTTGTAGATCCTGGCCTGGTAAAAGTTGCCTTTGAAATGATAGGTTGTAGCTAAACCAAGATGAAGCGCGGCGGAAGAAGTGGTTAGTTTTAGCGTAGAGGTTTGTCCCTTAAGGCTGCCGTCAACATAAAGACTGGTTAAGCCTTCTGAGTCCTTTTTAATAACAAGGTGATGGATGTTTCCGTTGCTTATACCGGTACCACTCCATCCCTTAAATACGCCACCCATCCAAAGGCCTATTTGCCCGGAAACTGAGTAAAAGGCGTAAGAGGCATTACTGGCCCGTCCCAGGATATCCAGGCGAGCAGTTTCCTTACTGGGAATGGAGATGACGGCTTCCAGCGTAATTTCGTCGAGCATATTTAAATAGGTGGAAACGCCGCAATCAACATAATCGTCAACGCCATCGAACTGCAGATATTTTTCTGTCCAGCCGCTGTTTTCGTCAAAATCAAAATTTTTCAGGGTACCGTGATTCCCTTTTCCCGAAAGATCCTTCCAGGTTGACGTTAAGGGGTTGGCCAGTGCGTTGGCGGCATCAAGCCAGAGGGCCAGGGAGTCATCGTAAACGGGTTGTTTTAAAGAGATAAAAGTGTTTTCATTGGGAGGAAGGGCTGTTAGTTCGATATTTTCCGTAGCACTATCAACGAGAAGTGTGTATTCGGTTATCTGGGGATCAAAAGCCGGAAGCAGGGTACCGGTATTAGCGACCAGTTCATCCAGGGTGGCCTCGTCTGATCGATTAATGGTTAGGGTATAGGTGCGAGTGAGGTTACAGGCGGGGATTGTGACCTCAAGGGTGAGCAGATTAGCCCCTTTGCTGAGGTGGATCGTTTTTTCAACTCCACTTTCCTGGGGATTTCCGTCAATCAGCAAGCTTTGCTTATTGGGCCTCTGTAGTTCGGCGGTTAAGGTTAATTGGTTAATACTTTCATCAACATTTACTGTATAGTCTAAGGTATTGCTATTAAAGGCCGGATAGAGTGTGCTTTGGTCTACACTTAATTCGGTCAGACTGCCGGAAAGATTCAGGGCATCAGGGATATAAGTTTGATTGGATATTTTTCTTCCCCAGCAGGTCAGCATCCCGTCTGCTCTGAGAATCAAATTATATTGATTGCCGGCGTTAATCCCGACTGCCTTTCCTTGAAATGTATCCGGAAAGTTACATTCATTGTAGGTCGTATTTAACCCTACCGCAAGAAGCTCACCTTGGGAGGTCAGTGCTAAAGTATGGACACGCCCTGCATCGATGGCCACCACATCTTCCAGGCCGGCAGTATCAGTCTGCCCATCGCCGTTTAAGCCCCAGGCGACCACAGTACCGTCGGACCTTAAAGCCGCCCCGTGGTACCAGCCGGCCGAAATAGCGATGACATTTGCTGTTTCTATTACTTTTAATTCTGCCGGGACACTGCATTGCCCGTGGTCATTATAGCCAAAAGCGTAGACTGTCCCATCATTGGTTAAGGCTAAGGAAAAAGTATCACCAGCCTCAATTGCTCGGACATTGCCCTGTATTTCGGCAGGGACATTACAGCGGTTAACGGTGGTATCACCCCAGGCTACTACCATACCGTTGCTTTTGAGGGCCAGACTATGGGCTGTACCGGCCGAGATAGCGATGACATCACACAGACCTTCCGGGACAGTAGCCTGATTCTGCGTATTATCCCCCCAGGCGACCACGGTACCGTCAGCCTGAAGTGCTAAAGAATGCCTGTCACCGGCTGCTACGGCGATTACCTCATCTAAGTCTGCTGGGACATTACATTGCCCATAGTCATTGCCACCCCATGCCATTACGGTACCATCGGCTTGAATTGCCAGACAATGTCCCCCGCGTCCGGAGATTCTGTTGTTTGCCTCCATTGCTTTTTGCGGATTTAAATTGGTATTGGCTTTCACCGGGGAATTAATATTGATTATCATAAGAAAAATAATGACTAAACATAACAGTATTTTTAAGAAATTTTTGTATAAACAGGATAGTAGATTACCCATATAT
>CAZVLC010000048.1:0-8324 GCA_964627885.1 uncultured Peptococcaceae bacterium | reverse complement strand
CTTTGGGCTGCTGCTTATCCCCCAAAGAAAAATTTCGCAATTGGGTTCTTCATTCTATATATTTAAAAATAAGCATTGACATAAATGATCTTCTTGTAACGGTTTATATAAAAATTACCGAGAATTACCGGGACAAGTATTAGACATTTCATGTTAAAATATTTAAGCACTGTTCAGACGTTAATTGTAAAGCAAAAATTATCTAAAGAAAGGAGACTTTAGTATGAAAATGAGCAAAAGCAAAATCCTGTTTTTATTCACCACAATTTTGTTAATGACGCTATCCGTTAGCCAATACCCTACCGGACCCCAAGAATTAATGGCTGCAACCGCTCCTAGAGTAACCATTTTCGTGGATAAATCTGAGCAGCTTCTTGCTATTATGCTGGATGGCCAACCGATTAAAACATACCATGCCGAGTTTGGCGATAGTGGAATAAGTGATAAAAAGATTTCAGGTGATCATAAAACTCCGGAAGGAACTTTTTATGTTTGTGAAAAATCTGTGTTATCACCGGCCGACGAATACCTTGGCTCACGTTGGATGAGGCTGAGTTATCCCAACATTGAAGATGGCAGGCGCGGTCTTAAAACCGGCTTAATTGACAAAGCAACATATAATGAAATTGTTACAGCATTTAACCAGAAAAAAGCGCCGCCTCAACGTACTGCTCTCGGAGGTGGAGTAGGAATACACGGAGGCAGTGTACCAGAATTTGGCGGCAATTGGACTTGGGGGTGCGTTGGGCTTAGTAATAAAGATGCAGAAGAAATTTATGACTATGTCTCAATAGGTACACCGGTAATCATCCAAAGATAGGGATTCTTCCCTATCCTTTTTGTATTCACTTTTCTACGTATTGGGGAGTTGCCTGCAATAGCCCCGATAGATTATGATATTTATGTGAAATAAATATCGATTTGACAATAACGGGCGGTGAGATTATGAAAAAACATCCACATAATACGGCACTGATACGCCAAAATACATACTACGTTTATGAAACAAAAATCGGGAAAATCACGATTACTAATAACGGAGCCGCTATTACGGCTGTGCATTTGGGAGTAAAAGAGGATTTGGGGGAATACTGCCGCACCGTCCTTACCGACCGTACCGCTTTCCAGCTGAATGAATACCTCGCGGGGAAACGGCAATTTTTCGACATACCTTTGGAGGCGGCAGGTACACCGTTCCAAAAGCTTGTCTGGAAAACGCTGCAAACTATTCCCTACGGCGAAACCAGAAGCTATAAAGAAATCGCCAGACTGATCGGCAAGCCTAGCGCCAGTCGGGCTGTCGGGATGGCCAACCACCGCAACCCGATCGCGATTATCATTCCCTGTCACCGCGTAATCGGCGCAAATGGCTCACTAGTAGGCTATGCGGCCGGATTGTCCATTAAAGGGCGGCTTCTAGCACTGGAAAGGGGAATTTTAACTACTTCTCTTACCACCGACCTGACACTAACCAAAGAGCAGATTCATCAATTCATCTATCAGGATATCAAAGTGACAGCGCTAAAAAATTCGTTTTAGGGCCACACTAAAAAGCCCATCTGCAAGAGGCTCGTAATTCTTTAATCTTCTTCTCAATTGTCTTAATTACTTTGACAAATTCATCATCAGATTTTCCGGTCGGATCATCTAACCCCCAATCTTCGCGACGCTCACAGGGCAGGTACGGACATTCTACATTACAGCCCATCGTAACAACCACTTCTACAGGGGGAATATCGGCAAGCAACTTGGGAACCTGGTTTTTTTCCATATCAATCCCGTAGATCTGTTTCATAAGTCGAACTGCATCGGGGTTAATACGATCTTTTCTCTCTGTACCAGCCGAGTAACTTTCAAACACATCAGTGGCAAAATGCTTACCAAGTGCCTCGGCGATCTGACTTCGGCAGGAATTGTGGACACAAATAAACGCAACCCTTGGTTTACGCATAAATAATACTTTCCTCCTAGATGATATATCCTTGAACAGCATTAAAAAAGTATCCTACGATCATGATCCCTACAGTGCATATGGTGATAAACAGCGCTAGCAGCTTCGGCTTGACCGCCTTTCGAAGCATGATCATAGAAGGTAGTGACAACGTGGTAACCGCCATCATGAATGACAGGACGGTTCCAAGTTGTGCGCCCTTGTATAACAAAGCTTCCGCAACAGGAATGGTTCCGAATATATCCGCGTACATAGGAACGCCGATGAGAGTTGCCAACAGGACACCGAAAGGATTATTGCTGCCAAGCACTCCGGCTACCCATTCCTCTGGAATCCAGTTGTGAATGATTGCTCCTATGCCAACTCCGATCAGGATGTATGGAAACACCTTTTTAAAGGTTGATAACATCTGTTCCTTGGCATAAATCATCCGATCTTTTTTTGTTAAATCAGGAGATTCGATATCTACACTGCCCGCCTTCATGATAAAATCCTCTACATATTTCTCCATGTGCAGCTTCTCAATGAGAGTGCCGCCAACAACAGCGATAATCAGGCCTACAACCATATAGATTATGGCTACCTTGGCCCCAAAAATACTCGTTAGCAACAGAAGAGACCCGAGATCCACCATCGGCGATGAAATCAAAAACGAGAACGTGACACCGACCGGAAGTCCTGCGGAGGTGAAGCCAATGAACAGCGGAATGGAAGAACAGGAACAAAACGGCGTCACCGTACCCAGAAGCGCCGCAACGCAATTAGCCCAAATGCCACGAAAACGTCCCAGTATTCTTTTGCTTCGTTCAGGCGGAAAGTAGCTTTGAATGTAACTAATGAGGAAAATCAGAAAGCACAGCAGGACCGTAATCTTGATGACGTCATACAGAAAAAACTGAACGCTTCCGACCCATCGGCTACTGACGTCCAGCCCCAAGGCTGACAACCCGTTTTCTATTATGGTATTCAGCCACCTCATACCCAATATTTCACTCTGGAAAAAATCCCAGCTTGCTTTTAATATTTGCATAACAGCAATAACCTCCCTTTCAAGATGGTGTTGTCAGTTCCTTCAGCAAAATGGCCGCATATGCGCTGCCCTTCTCACTGATTTTGTAGTGCGTCCATTTGCCTTCCTGCCGACTCTCCACAACTCCCGACTCGACAAGTATTCTCATATGGTAGGAAAGCCCAGACTGCCCCAAGTCCAATTGTTCCAACAAAACGCAGGCGCATTTTTCGCCGCCGCGCAATAACTCAAGTATGCGTAGGCGCTTTTCATCGCAAAACGCCCTGAATATTTTCGCGTGTTCCTCATATATTGTCGCCAATTTATCACCTCAAATCAAAAATATTTGATATGTTATCAGTATATGTTTCACATTAGATTTTGTCAATTCTAACGAGCCCTTTCCTCCCGTGAAAAGGCAAAAAATATCGTTGGTTTTCCGAAAAATAAATATCTTGTAAAAATTGATAGCTAGATTCTATTTGTGTATAATTATAAGCAGAAATTGTATATACCAAATTATTTATTAACAGAAAGGTAGATGGAAATGCACTGTACCAAGACAATCACAAACGATATCACCTGGGTGGGTGGAAATGACCGAAGGCTAGCCATCTTTGAAGGGGTATACGACGTGCCAGACGGCGTCTCATACAATTCATATTTATTAATGGATGAGAAGACAGTCCTGTTCGATACTGTCGACAAAGCTGTAAGCAAGGTGTTTTTTCAAAACGTTGCGCATGTACTCGGTAGCAAAAAGCTTGATTACGTTGTTGTTCAGCATATGGAGCCAGATCACTCGGCGACGCTTGCGGAGCTGCTGATCAGGTATCCTGATGTTACAATCGTCTGCAATGATAAAATAGCGGTCATGATAAAGCAGTTCTTCGATTTCAGTGTGGGAGATAATACTTACATCGTAAAAGAAGGAAGTGAGCTGAATACCGGTAGTCACCTACTCCATTTCGTCATGGCTCCGATGGTACACTGGCCGGAAGTGATGGTTACATATGACTCCGTCGATAAAATTCTGTTTTCGGCCGATGCTTTCGGTTCCTTCGGCGCGCTAAACGGTGCTATCTTTGCGGACGAAGTCGATTTTGAAAGGGATTATCTTGACGAGGCACGACGGTACTACTGCAATATTGTCGGCAAATATGGTACGCAGGTTCAAGCTCTGCTGAAAAAAGCAGCGTCTCTTGAAATTAACCTGATATGCCCGCTGCACGGTTTTGTCTGGCGCAGAAATCTCGGCGATTTCATTGAGAAATATCAGAAGTGGAGTTCCTATACGCCTGAGGAAACCGGCGTGATGATCGCTTATGCTTCCGTTTATGGAAATACCGAAAATGTTGCTGAGGTCATTGCCTGCCGTCTACGTGACTATGGCATCAAAACAGTGATATTTGACGTTTCCGTCACGCCCGCATCTTATATAGTAGCAGCGGCTTTCCGCTGGAGCCATTTAATATTTGCCTCCACAACCTACAACGCGGGTATCTTCATTAGCATGGACGAGCTCCTCCGCGATCTTGCCGCACATAATATTCAAAATCGTACAGTGGCATTTGTTCAGAACGGTTCCTGGGCTGCGACATCTGGAAAGCAGATGCGCGAAATTATGGAATCCTGTAAGAACATGACCTTGCTTGCAGAAACGGTATCGGTGAAGTCATCCCTGAAAAAGGAACAGGGGGTTGAAATAGATACTTTGGTATCTGCGGTTGTGGCTACGATTCCGCGCATTCATCCTGAAGCCCGCGCGGCTGAAACTGTAGCCGCGGTTGTGGACCCAGCGGCTTTCTTCAAGCTTTCTTATGGCCTGTTCGTGCTTACGGGGAAAGAAGGAGAGACGGATAACGGTTGCATCATCAACACGGCGCTGCAGGTGACCAACAATCCGAAGCGCATCTCCATTGCGTTAAATAAACAGAACTTCACCCATGACATGATTCTCAAGAGCGGCGTTTTCAACATTTCGGTACTCACAGAGGAGGCTCCTTTCACATTATTCCAGCATTTCGGCTTCCAGAGCGGACGGACGGTCAACAAGTTTGAAAACTACCCAACCGAAAACAGAGGTTCAAACGGACTTTTGTATCTTACGAAATATACGAATGCGTATTTTGCCGGTAAGGTGATAAACGCATCCGATTACGGCACTCACACCCTGTTCGTTGCCGATGTAACCGAGTCGAAAGTGCTTTCGGACGCCGCTTCCCTTACCTACGCATATTACTTTGCCCACATCAAGCCCAAGCCGCAGCCTGTCCAAGAAAAGAAAAAAGGATTTGTCTGCAAAATTTGCGGATACGTCTACGAAGGTGAAGAGCTGCCTAAGGACTTTATCTGCCCAATCTGTAAGCATGGCGCAGAGGATTTTGAACCATTGAATTAGAAAAAACCGCAAGGCGAAAAGCCTTGCGGTTAAAAATTCTTGGTGGAGACAAGGGGGATCGAACCCCTGACCTCTTGACTGCCAGTCAAGCACTCTCCCAGCTGAGCTATGCCCCCACTTAAAATAGTATTGTGACGACGGTGTATAAGCGCCTGTCACATTTTAATATTATATTAGCTTTAAGGCATTTTGTCAATCACCTAAGATTCAGTGAACTCCGTTAGCGGTGCGTCACCCCATAATCTTTCCAGGTTATAAAACTCCCGCTCCTCCTCAAGGAAAATATGAATAATAACGTTACCGAAGTCCTCCAGAATCCACCGCCCTTCCGCATAGCCTTCCCGCCTGCCTAAAAGAATCCCGGCTTTTTTCATTTCTTCTTCCACGTGGTCAGCAATGGCTTTGGTCTGGGTACGCGAATTCCCACTGCACACAATAAAATAATCTGTGATCAGGGACACACCGGCTAGATCCAAGGTAATTATCCGTTTCCCTTTTTTGGCGGAAATTGCCCGACAAGCGAATGCCGCAATCTCCTTACTATCCTTAAACATCTGTTCTTCCATCCTCTTTATATTCCCCCACCCGTTCATCCATCTCCAAAAGGTGCCAATTGCGCGCCTGTATGGTCAAAGGATGAATCAAAAATTTTCGTGTGATTACATATTGCAGTGTACAATCAAAAGCATATAACAAACCTGCATCCAAATTATCTTCGCATATCCTGCGTAATTCGTCAACACCATCATAGGTCC
The DNA here is from genome assembly GCA_964627885.1 of uncultured Peptococcaceae bacterium. Lineage (GTDB taxonomy): Bacteria > Bacillota > Peptococcia > DRI-13 > DTU073 > UBA3937. The sequence goes on along the minus strand of CAZVLC010000048.1, from coordinate 2,208 downwards.
TACCCGGTTCAAGTAAATCCGCCAAAAACACGATTTTGTCCATGATGGACATCTGTGCGCACCCGGTTGTATGATACCGGATCGCATGCAAAATTTCTTCGTCTGCAACCGGCAACCCAAAATCACGTTCACACAAAAAGGCTCCTACCACGCCGTGCAAAAGATCCGGCTGTACTTTTTCCACCTCAGATGTAATCAGCCCATACTGTTCAGCTAAAGATAACAATTCCTGTTTAGGCATGTCCTTGGCATAGTCATGTAATAAAGCAGCCAGACGCAGCTTTTCTATATTTAAGCCCACACCGTAATCCCGCATTTTCCCTAGTTCAGCCATTTCTATGGCTTTTTCGACCACTCGCAACGAATGAGCAAATCTGGCTGGGCTTAGCCGTTCCTCCAACACTGCCCGATACTCCTGGAACTCCATCCTCATTACCTCTTTTTCTATAATGAGCATTTCACTAGCTTCTTATCTCCATTCTAACATATTTTACCCTGCCGGTTATTTGATTTTTCTATCTATGTAAATGATAAATAAAAAACCCCCTTGTTAACAGGGGGACAAGCTTTATTGCCGCGCTTTAGCTTCATTTACAGTAAGTGGTCTGCCATTAAACTCTTTCCCGTCTAATTGAGCGATTATTGTTTCAGCAACTTCATCAGCAACCTCAACAAAGCCAAACCCTCGGGAACGATTTGTTTCCTTTTCTTTAATAATGCGACTACTAATTACTTCTCCATACTCGCTAAAGAACGTACTTAAATCTTCCGGAGTGGTCGTCCAAGGCAGGTTACCGACATACAGGGTCTTCGCCAATCAAATTCACCTCTCTCGAATGCATACACTGAATACTTTTAACTGAATCCATTTTGTTCTACTTTTATTATGCATTAAACCTTACTTATTATACGGTCAAATTTTAATTAGCGTTCCTGTCTTATTGCCGATATAGTTTGTTTTTATAAATATAATTTTCGACTTCTTCCGGTAAGAGATATTTAACGGTACGCTCATTTCTAACTCTCTCACGAATGTCCGTAGAAGAAATTGCCATCGCCGGAACCTCCAGGGGGATGATTTTTTTTAGGCATTGTACGGAAAGCTTTTTTAATAATTTTTCCCGCAAAGCGTCCAGATTGAAACCGGGTCGTGTTGCCGCAATAAAGGTGCACCGGTCAAAAAGACCCTCCACATCCTTCCACGTTACTATTTCAAAAATAGCATCCGCTCCGGTGATAAAAAAAAGCTCACTTTCATCGTCCATTTTGCTCTTAAAATAACGCACCGTATCAATCGCATAAGATTGTCCCGGCCGCTCAACTTCCACGCGGGATACTTCAAAATAAGGATTGGCCGCTGTCGCTAATACGGTCATTAAATACCGTTGTTCCTTATTAGTCACAAATGAGGCCATTTTATGCGGAGGATTACCGGAAGGAACAAAAATAACCTTTTCCAGAGAAAACTCTGATCTGGCCGCTTCGGCCGTTACCAAATGGCCTTGATGAATTGGGTCAAAGGTGCCGCCCATCAAGCCGATCCTCTTTTTCTTTTGGAGATGAATAACCTCATGACTATCCATATTTACCCCGCATATTCTCTCTAATAGTTTGTTCCAGTATACCATTTACAGTAGAAAAGGAACAAGAGGTGTATTTTGACATAAGATGATAGAGCATACGATGTAATGATTAATACAAAAAAGGGGGGCCTTATTCTATGAAGCAGACATTAAGATCGTTATGGTGGTTCGTCAAATCCAGGCTCTGTTGGCTGGGGTTTCATCGCTTACTCTTTTATAAACTGCGCCGCCTGCTGCGCTACTATTTCCGGACTATTTTCTAACCTGCCCCTGACCGTAGATGATATGTTTTACTGTCGTTAATTCCTTCAAGCCCATTGGCCCCCGCGCATGAATTTTTTGCGTGCTGATGCCGATTTCGGCGCCAAAACCAAACTGAAAACCATCGGTAAACCGAGTCGAAGCATTGACATAAACAGCTGCCGCATCGACCTTCTGTAAAAATTGCCGGGCTGTAGTGTAGTTCTCCGTAACAATTGCCTCTGAATGTTTTGTACCGTAATGACGAATATGTTCCATGGCCTTTTCCGCACTGCTCACTACTTTCACGGCAAGAATCAGATCTAAGAATTCCTTCTGATAATCCTCTTCCGTGGCCGGTTTTGCGGCTGGGACATACTGCCTT
>CAZVLC010000047.1:0-8409 GCA_964627885.1 uncultured Peptococcaceae bacterium | reverse complement strand
GAGGAGAAAGAGGAGTAGAGATACTCCTCTTTAATTATATGCGCTGAATTGTGAATAGTTTTTCTACAATCGAAAAATTTTCTACTAATGCGTTATAATGATATAATAGAATAAAGTGTGTTATTTAATATTGAGGGAGAAAAATGGCTTGTACAATTGGGATTACCTGTGGCTGGGATGAAAAAAATAATTGGCATAAGCTTCATGATGAGTACATTAGTGCGGTGAAAGAAGCGGGAGGCGTTCCATTTTTACTCCCGGGGCTTGATTCCTCTGAGTCAGTTGCTGTATATTATAACCAGTTGGATGGATTTATTTTTTCGGGTGGCGGTGATGTCGATCCGTACTATTATAACGAAGAACCTATACAGGGTTTGGGTGAAGTGACGGCCAGACGAGATTCTTTCGAACTGTCCCTGGCCAGATTAGTTTTATCGGGAGAAAAACCGGCTCTGGGAATCTGTCGGGGGATGCAAGTGCTCAATATTGCGTCAGGCGGAGATATCTATCAGGATATTAAAGGGCAGGGAGTCACAAAACAGTTGCATAATCAGCAGGCCGCTCGCTGGCATTCCATCCATTCGGTCGAGGTTGACCAAACAAGTTACCTTTTTCAATTAGTGCATAAGTCCACCTTTAGAGTAAACAGTTTTCATCATCAGGCAGTGCGACAAGTGGGAAAAGGTTTGCGGGCTGTGGCCTGGAGTAAAGATGGGCTGGTGGAGGCATTTGAGTCTATTTCGGAGAAGAATCCGAACTGTAAGCAAGGTAGAATTATCGGGGTGCAATGGCATCCTGAATGTAATTGGTCAGTAGATCAAAGCTCATTTTCACTCTTTAAAAACCTTATTGATCGTAGCTCGACCAAAAAAGGGAGTTGATAGAATTGAAAACGGAAAAACTGGCGGAGGTAACCAGAGGCGAAGTGATGGAAAGTGTTCACCGGGGGGTAATTGCGGTTGTCGATACCCAAGGTGAAGTTATTGCTTCGTTAGGAGATCCGCAATATCGTACCTATTTTCGTTCTGCCGCCAAACCTATTCAGGCTCTACCAATTATTGAAAGCGGGGCAGCGGTAGATTATTCTTTTACCTTGAAGGATATCGCCGTTATTATCAGCTCTCATAATGGAGAACCTGAGCATTGTGAATCAGTTTCAGACATTCTTGAAAAAATCGGGTTGGGTGAAGAATATTTACGTTGTGGGTTAAGAGCGCCCCGTCATAAATTGACGAATGAAGGATTGATGCTTGAAGGCGTAGAACCTTCCCCTTTGCATAATGAATGTTCGGGAAAACACGCGGGGATGCTTGCACTGGCCCGGTATCTAAAACAACCGTTAGATGATTATTATTTACCGGAACATCCCGTTCAGCAAGAAATGCTGCAATGCATTGCCGAAATGGCAGACGTACAGCCGGAAGAGCTGGCTTTAGGATTGGATGGTTGTAATGTCCCCACCTGTGCTTTATCCCTAGAAAAAATGGCTTATGCTTATGCACGGCTTGCTATGCCAACAGATTTACCGGAAATCAGGAATACTTCCTGTGAGATTGTGAAAGCAGCCTTTATGACTTATCCGTTTATGATTGCCGGAACGGAGCGGTTTACTACTGATTTATTAAAAGTAACAGGGCATAAATTCATTGCGAAGGATGGGGCCGAAGCGGTTTTCTGTCTTGGGGTTCCTGACGAAGGATGGGGAATTGCCATTAAAATTGCGGATGGAAACGACAGAGCCATGCCGGCAGTTGTGCTTTCCGTCTTAGAGCAGTTAGACCTTCTTACAGCGAAAGAAAAGGACATGCTTTCTGAATACACGAAGGTTTTCTTTCATAACGCCTGTGGTGAAGTAACGGGGGAAATCAGGTCGGTTTTCACTTTAAAGGCTGCAGAAAAGTAAAAGGGAACAGGAATTTAGGAATTAAGGAGAGCTAAGGGAGATGGATTTTACCGGCATATTAGCGCAAGAGCTGAGTTGGCCTTTACAGGGGACGGCTCAGGCGATTCAACTACTGGAGGAGGGTAATACAATCCCTTTTATTGCCCGGTATCGGAAGGAAGCAACCGGGGAAATGGATGAAGTAACGTTGCGTCGTTTGGCCGAAAGATGGGAATATTTGCAGAATCTAGTCAAGCGGAAGGAAGAAATCATTCGTTTAATCGGGGAACAGGAAAAATTGACGTCTGAACTGGAACAAAAAATCCGAGCGGCGACAACAATGCAACAATTGGAGGATATCTATCGCCCCTTCCGCCCCAAACGGCGTACAAAAGCCGGAATAGCGAGGGAGAAGGGGCTAGAACCATTGGCTTTATTACTAAAAGACCAGACGCTGGTGGAAGGGGATCTTTCGGCTGTTGCCTTACAATATCTTTGCCCGGAGCTTGAGGTAAATACGGTAGAAGAAGCTTTAGCCGGAGCCAGAGATATTGTGGCTGAAGAAATGGCCGATGATCCTTCTTTACGGGAAATTGCCCGTCGGTATTTCTTCGCGCAAGGTTTACTTGTAAGTAAGGCGGCACGGCTTTTAGGCCAGGGACAGGAAAGTACTGATACCACGCCTTATGAGATGTATTATGAATATAATGAGCCGGTGCGGAAAATACCGCCGCACCGTATTTTAGCGATTAACCGGGGCGAAAAAGAAGAAGTGTTGCAAGTCAGGATTGTTGTTCCGGAAGAAGAATTGTTGCAATTGCTTATCAGGAAAGTAATTATTAACCCTCGTTCATTGGGAGCGGCGCAATGTCAAGAGGCGTTTGCCGATGGGTTGACCCGGTTACTTTATCCGAGTCTGGAAAGGGAGATTCGTCGCGAATTGACCGAAAAGGGAGAGAAACAGGCCATCACTGTCTTTGCGCGGAATTTACGTAATTTGCTCTTACAGCAACCGGTGCGGGGCCAGATTGTTTTGGGGGTTGACCCGGGGTTTCGGACCGGCTGTAAATTAGCGGTTGTTGATGATACCGGCAAGCTCCTGGAAATCGGAGTAATGTTTCCGCATCCTCCGCAGGGGGCTAAAACTGAGGCAGGCCGAAGAGTCAAAGCATTGGTTCAGAAGTGGGGAGTTACGGCTATTGCGATTGGGAACGGCACGGCTTCCCGGGAAACGGAAAGTTTTGTGGCCGAGTTAATTAAAACAGAAAAGCTAAAGGTTAGTTACACTATTGTCAGTGAGGCCGGTGCTTCTGTTTATTCTGCTTCTCCTTTGGCGCGTGAAGAGTTCCCCGATTTGGATTTATCTTATCGGAGCGGGGTTTCGATTGCTAGGAGAATTCAAGACCCTTTAGCGGAATTGGTGAAAATTGATCCTAAGTCAATCGGAGTAGGACAATATCAGCATGACGTAAATGCCAAAGAATTGGGACAGGCTTTACAAGGAGTAGTAGAGTCGTGTGTGAATACCGTAGGCGTGGAATTGAATACTGCATCTTTTTCTTTATTACAGCATGTAGCCGGGTTAAGTCCGGCAGTAGCTAAGGCTGTGGTGGCACAGCGAGAAAAACGGGGAAAATACCGGACCAGAAAGGAATTATTAGAAGTACCTCGTTTAGGGGAGCGGACGTTTCAGCAATGTGCCGGATTTTTGCGGATTGCCGGGGGCGATTATTCGCTGGAAAATACGCCGGTTCATCCCGAATCTTATACCATAGCCGAGCAGGTTCTCGCGTTGGTTGGTTATGGGGTAGAGGAGCTGGGCCCCAAGGAGCAGGAAATCAGGGCGGCTTTGGAGAAAGTAGATGCGGAAGGAATAGCCCAAAATCTGGGGGCGGGAGTCCCGACGGTGAAAGATATTGTGGAAGCCTTGAAAAGGCCCGGCCGGGACCCGCGGGAGGATTTGCCGCCGGTGCTTTTACGCCAAGATGTTTTAGCTTTGGAGGATTTGCGTGAAGGCATGGTACTCATGGGTACGGTTAGAAATGTGGTCGATTTTGGGGCTTTTGTGGATATTGGAGTGAAGCAGGATGGCTTGGTTCATTTATCCCAGCTAAGCGATAAATTCATTAAACATCCGCTGGAGGTTGTATCGGTAGGGGACATAGTAAAAGTCAAAGTTATGCAAATTGACCAGGTGCGTGGACGCATTGGATTAACGATGAAAATACAGGAATAGAGCAGAAGGACTTTATACTTCAGAAAGTAGAGGAATAAAAGCGTGAGTCAAAATTGTGTGACGGTATTATCTAATGGTTGTATTCTGACCATGAATGGGCAGGATTTCGCCAAGGGGACGATTATTCTGCAGGGTACAACGATTAAGTATGTTGGAAACGGGCTTCCCTTGCCGGAAGCGCTCGCCATTGCTGCACAAGGTAGCGGGGAAAATATCGCAAACGATAGTAATGTAAAGATGTTGGATTTAGAAGGGAAGGTTGTCTTACCCGGTTTTATTGATGCGCATACCCATTTGGGGATTCTGGAAGAGATCTATCAGGATGATGGTGATGATCTAAATGAATTCACGGAGCCGGTTACGCCGGAATTAAGAGCGCTTGACGCCGTTAATCCTTTGGATTTAGGTTTTCGTGATGCTGTCAGTGGCGGAGTTACAGCGGTGATGACCGGACCGGGCAGTGCAAATGTGATCGGTGGAACGAATATGGTGATGAGAACTGCGGGGAGCAGTTATGAGGAGATGATCTTAGTTGCCCAAGCCGGACTCAAGGTGGCTTTTGGTGAGAATCCGAAGCGCGTGTTTGGCGAACAAAAAAAAGTACCTTGCACGCGTATGGGGATTGCGGCCTTGTTACGGCAGACTTTAATTGATGCCGAAGACTATTTGAATAAAAAGGCTAAATCGCATGATAATGCCGAAGAGGTTTTTGAACGGGATTTAGGGATGGAAAATATGGCCCTGGTCTTGCAGAAAAAAATTCCGTTGCGGGTTCACGCGCATCGGGCAGATGATATTCTCACGGCCTTGCGCATTGCCGATGAATTCGGGATTGAGATGGTACTAGAGCATGGGACCGAAGCGCATAAAATCATTCCGGAGTTGCAGAAAAGGCAGATCCCGGTAGTAGTGGGGCCTACGTTATCAAGCCGAAGCAAGGTGGAGCTAGCGGAGATGACTTGGCGTACCGCAGCTTTATTAGAGCAGGCCGGGATTTTAGTGGCGCTCACTACCGATCATAACGTGATACCGGTACAATATTTGCCTATTTGTGCGGCTTTAGCCGTAAAGAACGGGATGTCTGAAGAGGCGGCGTTGCGGGCGATTACCCTTAATCCAGCGAAAATTCTCAAACAGGAGCAGCGGATGGGAAGTTTAGTCGCGGGCAAGGATGCGGATTTGGTCATTATGTCGGGACATCCTTTGGATTGGCGCACGCGGGTGGAAAGAGTATATATCAATGGCAAAGTGGTATATGATATTGGTAATATAGACGATGGGAAGTGCGTGTTTCTTGGATGAGGTAAGTATAGAATCTTTTTCTGCTCAGGAAACAATGGCCTTAGGCGAAAAGCTGGCAGGTTATTTACAGGGCGGTGAAGTAATCGCCTTAGAAGGGGAATTAGGAGCAGGGAAAACGCATTTTGTAAAAGGATTAGCCGCGGGGCTTCACGCTGAAGGACCGGTGACCAGTCCTACTTTTACGCTTTTGCATTTATATGAAGGACGGCTTTCACTGGCTCATTTTGATGTGTACCGCTTGCCTGTTCCGCAAGCATTTGAAGAGTTAGGCTATGAGGAATATTTCGCCGCACCATGGGTAGCGGCAATTGAATGGAGTGAATTGATTAAGCCCTATTTACCGTCGGACTATTTACAGGTAAAATTAACGCATATTTATCGGCAAGAGCAGGGCGATGGGCGTTTGATTACTTTTTGCCCACATGGTGAGGCGATCTGCGCATTAGTGGAAAAATTAAGAGTCGGGTGGGGTGTTGGCTAAAATGATTGTTTTGGGGATTGAGAGTTCTACACCGGTTGCTTCAGCCGCCCTTGTTTCGGGAGAGAAACTGTTGGGAGAAATAACGTTAAATATCGGTTTAACTCATTCGGAACAGTTATTACCCATCATTGATGAGTTGTTAAGGAAGACCAAGCTGTCACGTACTGCACTGGAAGGAATCGCGATTGCCAGTGGCCCCGGTTCTTTTACCGGATTACGGATTGGCATGGCGACGGCGAAGGGGTTAGCCCAAGGACTAGCCATTCCATTGGTTGGTGTACCGACTTTGTTGGCGCTGGCCTATTTGCAGTTGGGGCGTCCGGGGCTGGTCTGCCCGATGTTGAATGCCCGCAGGGAGGAGATTTATACGGCATTGTTGCGGTTTGACAGTGAGCAGAAGTATGAGCTGTTAGAGCCTTACCAAGCGGTGAATCCTCAATTGTGGGCGGAAAAACTGCTTGAATATACGGAGCCTGTTTTACTTTGCGGGGATGGAGCCCTTGAATATGCGAACATCTGGCAAGAGATGCTGGGGGAAACAATCAGTATTTCGCCCGCCCAGTTATTAACGGCAAGAGGAGCAAGTGTGGCTTGGTTAGGGAAAGAACGAATAGTTCGTGGGGAGCAGGATGATTTATTTGCTTTAAAGCCTTTGTATATTCGTTCTTCTGAAGCACAGCGTAAACTGGCTCAAGCCGGAAAAAGCTGCTGAGCCGCGCTTACTGAGGGGTAATGTTGATGAATTATCTTTTGCGACCGATGAAAAAAGAGGATATATCGCAGGTGGTGGAAATTGAAAAACAAGCCTTTCCTACCCCTTGGTCCTCTTATGCCTTTTCTTGTGAACTGGCGGATAATGATTTCGCTTATTATTTGATTGTAACAACGGAAGAGAGTCCCGCCGAAGTCTTGGGCTACGGGGGGATGTGGATAATTCTTGATGAAGTACATATTACGAACATTGCTATTGCACCGACCAGCCGGGGAAAAAGGTTGGGGGAATTCCTGCTGAGAGGCATGTTTAGTCTGGCGATGCAAAAAAAGGCCCTGCGGATGACCTTAGAGGTAAGGGCTTCGAATCATATTGCGCAAAAGCTTTATACGAAAATGGGTTTTACGGCTGCCGGGGTTCGCCCGGGATATTATGCCGATACAAATGAAGATGCTCTGATTATGTGGAAGGAGCTTTACGAGTAAAGATGGAAAACAAAATGACCGAAAAAAAACAAGAAATATTGCTGGCGATTGAGACAAGCTGTGATGAAACAGCGGTAGCAATTTTAGCTGATGGGCAGGACCTCTTGGCGAATGTAGTGTCGTCCCAAATAAAGATTCATCAGCAATTTGGCGGCGTTGTCCCGGAAATTGCCTCGCGGCAGCATTTGGAACAGGTTAATCTTTTGCTGGAGATGGCCTTAAAAGAGGCGGGATTGGGCTTCAAGGACTTGTCGGCCATTGCCGTTACTTACGGACCGGGGCTGGTGGGTGCTTTATTGGTAGGGGTTAGTACCGCCAAGGCTTTGGCTTATAGTCTTGATCTTCCTTTGGTGGGAGTAAATCATATTGAAGGGCACATCTACGCGAATTGGTTGACCGCTGAGGAAAAAGAGTTCCCCTTGGTCTGTTTGATTGTGTCCGGCGGGCATACTGCTTTAGTAGAAATGCGCGGACACGGTATATATCATTTTTTGGGTGAAACCCAGGATGATGCAGCCGGAGAAGCATATGACAAAGTAGCACGGGCGATGGGGTTGGGGTACCCGGGCGGACCGCTTTTGGATGGTCTCGCCAAACAGGGTAATGGCCGGGCGATTAAGTTGCCACGAGCCTGGCTGGGGGAAAACAGCTTCGATTTTAGCTTCAGTGGATTAAAAACAGCTGTATTGAATTACCTTCATAAGGCGGAGCAAAAAGGCGAAGAAGTAAATAAAGCGGATTTGGCCGCCAGTTTTCAAACCAGTGTGGTGGAGGTTTTAGTAGAAAAGACTATTCAGGCGGTAAAACAGCAAAAATTAAGTACGGTGCTGCTAGCGGGCGGTGTTTCGGCGAATAGTATGCTTAGGGAGGAAATGCAAAAAAGGTGTCAAGCGGAAGGGATTAAACTGGGTTATCCCCCGTTAGAATTCTGTACCGATAATGCGGCGATGATTGCTTGTGCCGGATTTTACCGTTACTTGCAAGGGGAACGGGCCGGATGGAATCTGAATGCAGTACCCCAGTTGAGACTACGGTAAGCTCGCAAAAAAACAAAGCCTGTAAGAAAGTTCTCCGGCAAATAATCCCCAAATAATCTCCAGAAACTTCAATGTTTGAACTTTTCTGTATACATAGTATAATATTAAAGGGATGTTTAATTATTAATTTAAGAGGAGTTGGTTCTAATTGGACCCCGACGGTAGTAAGCAGTTATTATTTTTTCTCACTATTTTTGTCTTGTTGACAGGTTTTCTGGCGACCTGGGAGTATGCACTGAAAGCTCTAAAGAAAGTACGCCTTAGGCAGCCGGAA
>CAZVLC010000046.1:0-8507 GCA_964627885.1 uncultured Peptococcaceae bacterium | reverse complement strand
ATGATCTTAATCTGGTGCAAATTGTGGCTGAGGATACGGTGCTTGTGGAAAGAATACCGCCCACGGCGGGGGTAAATGGTACAGATGTTTTGGGTCGGGTGATTAAAGCTCCTTACGGGAAAGATGTTCGTTTACCTGCGGGGAGTAATACGAAGATTGTGGAGAATAATACGAAGTTAGTTTCCACAAAGCAAGGGCATGTCAATTTGATTAATGGGAAGATCAATGTGTATCCCACCTTTGAGGTAAAAGAAGATGTGGATTTTAACACCGGAAATATTAAGTTCCCCGGTAATGTGTTGATTAAAGGTAGTGTGAAAAATACATTTTCGGTGGAAGCCGGCGGGGATGTGGAGATTTATGGCAATCTTGAGGGAACAGTATTAGCCGGAGGAAACCTTAAAGTGAGCAAAGGGATTGTACGGGGCAAAGCCGAAGTAAAAGGCAGTATTTTTACCCGTAATATCGAGAATAGTCAGGTGAGCAGTGCTGAAGATATTTTTGTTACTGAGGTAATTATGCATAGTACGGTTAAGGCCGGGAAAAAGCTGGTTGTCAGCGGCAAAAAGGGACTTATTGTTGGGGGTCAGGTCTCGGTAGGACAGGAAATAACAGCAAAGAATATCGGAGCACCGATGGGCACGGCAACAATTATAGAAGTAGGTGTTTTGCCGGAGTTGCGGGAGGAATATAGGAATTTACGCCAAAAATTAAAGAAATTAACGAGCGAGGATGAAGAAGGTCGGAAAAGTTTTCGTATTTTAAATGAATTAAAAGAGAAGGCCGGAAAGCTCCCAACGGAAAAAAATGAGCTTTTTCTGCGGATTTGTCGTCGTCAGTACCAAACGGAAAAGGAAATCACTGAGGCGAAAAAACGTATCTTTGAATTGGAAGAACTATTTTACGCCATGGAACATGGCAGAGTGCGTGTAATGAATACAGTCTATTGCGGAGTCGTCATTACGATTGGAAAATTTGCAATAAATATTAACGAGGAGCAGGAAAGAATCGAATTCCGCATTGATGATTTTGAGGTGAGGTGGTTTAACATATGACCATCAACCCCATTGATATGCAAGTGGTGGTACCGCGGGCCGGAGAAGTGGAAAGAGTCAACAGAACGGTACAGGGTCAGCAACAAACCGATCAGCAAATCCTCAATCAGGTAATTCAAGATAGTATTCAACACAAGCAGCAAACGGTCAAGGATTTAAACTCTATTGAACAGGGTAAAATTCAAAATGAGGAAAAGGAAAAGAAAAAAGACAAAAATGACCGGAAAAATCAAACTGCCTCCCCTAATCAAAATGAAGCAGAGCAGAATGAAGAGGGGAAAAGCAAAGAGAAAAAGGGTAGATATATTGATATTCGCATTTAGGATAGTATAAGCAAAGCGGAGGGGTTTTATCTTGAAAATTTTCATAGTGAATTTACTTACCTTAATCATCAATCTATCATTGTTGCTGATTATATCCTATAAACTAAATAAACTGAGCTCATTGAAGCAAGATTATTTTGTGGCCCAAAAAAATATTGAGGAGCTGCTTAATGAAACTGCTTACCTTTCCAATACTTTTCTTGAAAATCTTGAAACGAAAATAACGGAGGGGAAAACCTTACTGGCAAGTCTCGCGGAGAAGGAAACCAGTTTAAAACATGGAGTCTATATTCCTGCCGAAGCCGAGATTAAAGAAGAAATCTTGGATCCTATTTCCAAGGAAATTGTAAAACTGTTTAAACAAGGAAAAACAATTATGCAAATTGCGGAGAAATTGAACACGACTCAGGGTGAAGTGGCCTTACGGTTAAATCTGGGGAAAAAAATAAAAGGAAAAAATTAAAAAATATTAGCTAAAGTATTTGTCGCTAAGAGCCAATTGTGTTATACTATCAATTGGTGTAAAAATACACACGTTATTTGATTTACTCCATGGTGCCCGTGTGGTCTGGGGTAAAAATGAGAATAACGGAGGAAAAACCGTGGAGAGGAGGTGGAGCCATGTCAGTCATTTCAATGAAACAATTGCTTGAAGCAGGTGTGCATTTTGGACACCAAACCAGAAGATGGAATCCTAAGATGGCTCAATTTATTTTTACTGAAAGAAATGGGATATATATTATCGATTTACAGAAAACAGTAAAAAAAGTTGAAGAGGCTTATGAATTCATCCGCAGTGTTGTGGCCGAAGGTAAGAACGTGCTTTTTGTTGGGACCAAAAAACAAGCCCAAGAGACAATTAAGGAAGAATCAGAACGTTGTGGAATGTTTTATATAAACGAACGTTGGTTAGGTGGTACGATGACCAACTATCATACGATTCAAAAAAGGATCCAACGTTTAAAAGAGCTGGAACAAATGGAGATAAACGGGACCTTTGCTGTTCTTCCGAAAAAAGAAGTAGCTGGTTTAATGGGTGAAAGAGAGAAACTGCAGAGATTCTTAGGTGGAATTAAAGATATGCCCGGACTACCCGGCGCGTTATTTATCATTGATCCGCGGAAAGAACATATTGCGGTCGCCGAAGCGAAACGGCTCGGTATCCCGATTGTGGCAATCGTTGATACCAACTGTGATCCGGACGAAGTTGATTATGTGATTCCCGGCAATGATGATGCCATTAGAGCAGTAAAACTCTTAACGGCCAAAATTGCCGACGCTGTACTGGAAGCTAATCAAGGACAGGTCGCTAATGAGGTTTACGATGCCAAACCGGCTGAGGAAGAAGCTGAATTAGTTCAGCAAGAAGAAAATATTGCAGAAGAACAAGCCGAACCGGTACAAGAACCGGCCCAAGAACCCGCGCCTGAAGTAAAAGCAGAACAAGAACCAGTCAGTAAAGAACAAGCCTAAGCAATAATAAGGGGTGACTAAGGGGAGAAAACCTTTTGTCACCTTTTTTTCTACTTATTTCTCATCGGAGATATTGGTATACTATAGGGTAATTGAGTTTCAATTTGGTATAGGAGGCGATAATGATGATATCGATGGAAATGGTTAAGGAATTACGTGAAAGAACCGGAGCCGGAGTGTTGGATTGTAAAAAAGCTCTCGCCGAAAAAGATGGGGATATGGAAAAGGCGATTGAGTTTTTACGCGAAAAAGGGTTGGCTGCCGCAGCGAAAAAGGCCGGCAGAATTTCCGCCGAAGGGATTGTAGAAGCTTATATTCATGGTGAGGGCAGAATCGGCGTTCTTTTGGAGTTAAATTGTGAAACCGATTTTGTGGCGAAAACACCCGCTTTTAAAGAATTGGCCAGAAATATTGCCATGCAGGTAGCGGCCTCACGTCCGGAATTTGTACAAAGAGAAGATGTACCGGAAGAAGCGCTGGCCAAAGAAAGAGAAATTCTCCGAGTGCAAGCTCTTAATGAAGGAAAACCGGAAAAAGTCGTGGAAAAAATGGTGGTAGGCAGAATTGAAAAGTATTATAAAGAGGTTTGCTTATTAGAACAACCCTATATTAAGAATCCGGATATTGCGGTTAAGGATTTAATTGTTGAACAAATCTCCAAAATAGGGGAGAATATTAAAGTAAGACGTTTTGCTCGTTATGAAGTCGGCGAGGGGCTGGAGAAAAGAGAGAATAATTTTGCGGATGAAGTAATGTCACAGGTTAACAAATAATTTGTTTCTTTTAAATAAAGAGAACACAGCGTGTTCTCTTTATTTAAAATTGCTTACCGAATATATAAAAAAAGGAATTTACTTTTCTGTGTAGAATTTCATAGATAGATTGGAGGATCCATGAGATATGATTCAATCAGAATATAAAAGGGTGGTTATCAAACTAAGCGGTGAAGCTTTAGCGGGGCAGCAGGGCTTTGGGTTGGAACATCAAATCTTGGATTCAATCTCAAGACAGGTTAAAGAAGTTGTTGATGCCGGTGTTCAAACCGCGATTGTGGTAGGAGGCGGTAACATCTGGCGAGGAGTGTCGGGCAGTGCGGGGGGAATGGACAGAGCCACGGCTGATTACATGGGAATGTTGGCTACGGTGATTAATGCATTGGCTTTACAAGATGCTTTGGAAAATCACGGTGTTCTCACTAGGGTCCTTTCGGCTATTGAGATGCGTCAGATTGCGGAACCTTATATCAGAAGAAGGGCAATGCGTCATCTGGAAAAAGGAAGGGTGGTAATTTTTGCCGCCGGTACAGGTAACCCCTTCTTCTCCACGGATACCACTGCGGCTTTAAGAGCAGCCGAAATAGAAGCCGAGGTTATCTTAATGGCGAAGAAGGTTGACGGTGTATATGATGCTGATCCCAAGAAAAAACCTGATGCGAAGAAATTCACCTCTCTCCAATACATCGATGTTCTTAATAAAGGGTTAGGAGTAATTGATTCCACCGCTACGACTCTTTGTATGGATAATAACATTCCTTTAATTGTTTTTAGTATTCTGGAGGAAGGAAATATCCGTAAAGCGATCATAGGTGAAAAAATTGGAACATATATAGGGAGGTAGGGATAATGATGCAAGAAGTCTTAAACGAATCAGAAGAGAAAATGAAAAAGGCTCTCGAGGCATTGCGTAAGGATTATACTTCGATGAGAGCCGGACGTGCTAATCCGGCATTGCTGGATAAAATTCAAATTGATTATTACGGATCACTAACTCCTCTCAATCAGGTGGCAAATATCTCTGCCCCCGAGCCACGTCTCATTACCGTGCAGCCGTGGGATAAGAGTATGCTCGCGCAGATCGAAAAGGCGATCCTGAAATCTGATTTAGGCTTAAATCCGGCTAATGACGGAAACCTTTTGCGGATCGCCATTCCACAGTTAACCGAAGAAAGAAGAATGGAGTTAGTAAAAACCGCTAAAAAGAAAATGGAAGATGTGAAGGTTATTGTGCGCAATATTCGGCGTGATGCGAACGATAAAATCAATAAATTAACGAAAAGTAAAGAAGTCTCTGAGGATGAGGCGAAAAAAACGCAAGATGAAATGCAAAAACTAACTGATAAATATTCTAAAGAAATTGAACGGATTTTAGAGGTTAAAGAAAAGGAGATTATGGAAGTATAATTGGAATATGAAATACTTTTAGGGATGAAGGAAGAGGAGGTTGTCCAGTACCTCGCTGCGCAGCATCCCCAGCTAAAATATCACCTTTCTTTTACTGTTGATCCTTTGCAGAAGGAAGAACATCAGGAAAAAGTGAATAGAATTGAAAAAAGGGTTATTCGCATTAAAAAAAGAAATGACTTTTTAGAGATTCTCATTGGATATTTTAAGCTGCCTGATTATATCCTTGGATGAGTACCCCCTCAAAGAGGGGGTTTTTTAACATAAGGAGGAAAAAAGTTCCTGATGCATAGTATATTGAAAAGATTCTTTCCGACAAAAGATAAGAAGAAAATCGGGGGTATCGGGGAAAAGCTAACTGGTTATGCTCAGCCGGCCCATGTAGCAATCATCATGGACGGCAACGGCCGCTGGGCGAAGAAACGTGGGCTCCCAAGAGCTGCCGGCCACAGGGCAGGCGCCGAGGCTCTTCGCGGTGTGGTGGAAGCATGTGGTGATTTGGGCATTCGCTATCTAACTGTCTATGCTTTTTCTACGGAGAATTGGAAAAGGCCCCAGGAAGAAATCGATGCTCTAATGGCTCTCTTAGTTGAATATATTGAAAAAGAACTAGATGTACTGAAAAAGAATAACGTGCGCATTAAAGCAATCGGTAATATCGAGCAATTGCCTTCTTACGCGCTTACCCGGATTAAAAAAGCGGAAGAGGAAACAAAAGATAATGAACACTTATTTCTCCAGCTTGCTTTAAATTATGGGGGGAGACGGGATATTCTCAACGCTTTGCAAAAAATTTCGACGGATGTCCTGGCCGGAAAAATTTTGCCGGAAAAGATTGAAGAGCCTCTCTTTGCTTCCTATTTAGCCACCGCTGGTATTCCAGAGCCTGATCTGTTGATTCGCACGGCAGGGGAAAAACGATTAAGTAATTTCCTGCTTTGGGAATGTGCCTATACGGAATTTTGGTTTACCGACATTTTTTGGCCAGACTTTACGACGGAGCATTTATACTGTGCACTTAAAGATTTTCAGCATCGGCAACGTCGTTTTGGGGGTCTGAAGAAAGAAGGAAGTAAGAAATAATATGTTATGTAGGTGATTAGTATGCTGTTGAAAAGGGTTTTAAGTGCTGTTGTTGGGATTCCGTTGTTGCTTTATCTTACATACCGCGGAGGTTTTTATCTCCTTCTGACGGTATTTATTCTGATGCTTCTTGCACTCGGTGAATTTCGCAATCTCAGTAAAAAGGCGCAATGTAAAACTTTAGCCTTTCCTTTGTGGTTTGGTGCTTTATTATTTCCGGTCCTTTATCTTCTGCATTATCATTATATAGTTAATCTATTATTCTTTTATTTGATTTTCTGCTATGTTTTCTTTCTTTTCGCCTATCCTAAGTATTCTCCTTTGGATTTATCTTTTACATTATTCGGCGTAATCTATATTGCCTGGGGCTTTTTTCACTTGATTTTACTGAGACAAATGACGGATGGCTTTTGGTTAATTGTTTATGTATTATTAATTGTGTGGAGTACGGATACAGGAGCATATTTTATCGGGACGCTGATGGGCAAGCATAAATTTGCACCGTTAATCAGCCCGAACAAGAGTTGGGAGGGTGTTCTCGGCGGACTTGCGGTGAGCTTACTTACGGCTTATGTATTTGTATTTTTTGTCCCCGCTTTTTCCGTCGCCCAAAAGAGTATTTTGCTTTATATCGCCGTGTTTGTCTCATTAATTGGGCAGATGGGCGATTTACTGGAAAGTGCTCTGAAGCGTTTTGCCGACATCAAAGATTCCGGTCAAATTATTCCCGGACATGGGGGGATTTTGGATCGGTTTGACAGCTTGCTGCTGTCAGCTCCCTTTACATACTATTTATTTATTTTATTAGAAAGGTTGTTGTGAGTGTGAATCCTGAATTAGAGCGATACAGTAAAACAATTTTAAAGGTTTTGATTTTTTTCGTGGGTATGATCACCTTGTTTTTTGCAGTGACTTATTTTATCCCAATGACTTTGAATGTGCTGAGCTTTTTAGTGAAAGGTTTTTTACCTTTTCTGTTTGCGGTTGTTTTAGCTGTATTAATCGATCCGCTGGTAGATTGGCTTGAACAAAAAAAGGGGATAAAGCGTGGTTATGCTGTTACTTTTGTTCTATTTTTACTCGTTATTTTCATTTCTCTCTTTATGGTCTTTGTGATCTCTCGTTTAGTGATTGAACTATCCGCACTATATAAGGAAATACCGCTTTATACGCAGGATTGGTACGGAACTATTTTAAACGCGGTTGAGGGAATCAGAAATTATCTTACCAATAATCCGTTACCGTTGGAAGCGCAGGAAGCGTTACGCAACAGCATGAATACGTTGGTTGATCAAACAGCCGGGATTATTGCGAAAACGACGAACTTTCTCTTTAATCTTTTGACCGGTTTGCCCGGATTTGTGACAATTTTGATTGTATCGGCCTTAGCGACTTTCTTTATTAGTCGAGATAAGGCGCAAGTAGCGCATTTCTTTTATCAGCTTGTTCCCAAAAAGCACGTGAAGCCGGTTAGTTCTGTGGTAGGGCATATTAATAGCGCTTTAGTCGGTTTTTTCAGAGCGGAAACAATTTTAATCAGTATTACGGCCATGCTGACAATTACCGGTCTTTACCTGATCGGGGTTGATTATGCCTTAACAGTAGGAATTATCGTCGGATTGCTTGACCTCCTACCAATTTTAGGGCCGGGTGCTTTCTTTATTCCCTGGGCGATTATTGCCTTCATTTCGGGACGAATTTCGTTCGGTGTTGCGTTACTGATTATCTATGGTATAGTAAGTACTGTTCGGCAATTAATCGAGCCGAAAATACTCTCCCAAAGTATCGGTTTAAATCCTTTGGCGACATTGGTGGCCATCTATGTGGGTTTGCAGTTTTTCGGGGTGGCAGGGATCATTATCGGGCCATTCGTATTTATTCTGGTTAAAGGAATATTAAAAGGCTGGCATCAAGAATACTAAACATTAGACATTACAATGATAGACATTAGACAACGAGACATTGGAGGTTAATTCATGGTCAAAAAGCTTGTACTATTAGGTTCAACAGGTTCGGTGGGAAGACAGGTTTTACAGGTGGTAGATGAGTTCCCGGAGCAATATGCCGTCATTGGGATGGCAGCCGGAGCAAATCTGGATTTATTAGCCGCCCAGATTAGCAAATATCATCCGCAATATGTTTCTATTAGCTCAGCTCACGATGCAGCCCGCTTAAAAGAATTAATCAGTGGTCAAGGGGGTAAATTACCGGAAATATTGAGCGGAAAAGACGGATTGGTGCAGCTGGCGGAGCTTACGGAGATGGATTTGCTTCTAGTTGCCGTAAGTGGAATAAATGGGTTATCTCCTACGCTCACCGCTTGAAAAAACAAAAAAACAGTTGCTTTGGCCAATAAATAAACGATGGTAACAGCCGGCTCTATTGTGATCCAA
>CAZVLC010000045.1:0-8577 GCA_964627885.1 uncultured Peptococcaceae bacterium | reverse complement strand
ACCGGGGTCTGCAAGAGTGCGCAAAGCCCAGGCTTTTTTACGGAAGACGGTGGATGGAAGTGACTTTATTGGCTCCTTAAAAGGGGCGGTCAGGTTAAGAAAGCTGGTAGGGCAAAATGAAGAGGGAAATGAAAAGATTACTTATGAGCCGGTGATTATCCAAACGGCAGCCCATTTGCGTTCCACTGATGATAATTATTTGGTAGTTTCGCCTAGAGAAAAGATGCAAGAAGAAATTAACGCGTTAGCGGCGAAAATAGCCAAGAGCAAAGAAGAAAATAAGGATGGTTTAGATTTGGAAGGTCGCTTGCAGCTAAATAGGGTCGTGCGTAAGCTGGAAAAGGTACAGACGGAATTAACGGAAAAAGGTTCTGTTAATACGGACACTGATGCTACAGTGGAAGAGAATCCACCGCTTGATTTGTTGCGTGAGAGAGTAACGCGGATGACGGAAGCGATGCTGGCTAATCAGGCCCCGCAGGTTTCTGCTATGCAAACTGCCCGGCGGAAAATTGGGCAGACAGCGATTCATGATTTTCCTTCCTATGTTTTTCTCCGTAAACCAGGTCATGTGATGTTCCAAGGGGAGGATGATATTGGGATTGCCGCCGAGATGGAGGCTTTTCTGCAGGAAGCACGCCAAATTATTAAAGAAGTAGTGGAAACTTGTGGGTTACTCGATTTAGATTACTTGCCGGAAAAGTATGTGCATTTGTTTCCTGAGCTGGAAGAGCTTTTGTACCGGCTCTTTGTTAAATATCCAGCGATAGCTTTGTATGAGCTGCAAAGGAAAATTCAAGAAGGTAACGGGTATGAGGTGTTGCATGCTTTTCGGGAATGGTTGATTGTGGTTGTTTCCAAAGCCTTTTATGCGGGAGATACAGTGGTACAATCGTGTGATAATCCCGAGTTATGGAAAGCAGCCGCCAAGCAGATTACGGAAGTATTAACAGACCTGTATCCCAATGTAAAAATAAGCAACTATATCAATGCAGAAGATACGGCATATTCTTTTATTCCTTTTGATACCAGCATTGTTAATTTTGGGCTCAGACTTGTTTATCGGCAGGAGTGGAGGACACTGGGGACGCAGCCTGGGGAAATAGTACGGACAATTCCGTTAGGACCCAAACAAACGGAAAAGATCAGCACGAAAGTGCTTGTGAATGAAAAATTAGTGCAAACGTCTGAGACTTTTACTTCGCTGGAAAGCGATTCGGAAAGTTCGAATACCACGAAGGACTCCACCGATATTGTCAAAGAGTCTGCCAATAAGTTCGGTTTCAAAACAGGGACAGAGGGGGGCGGCTCGTTTGGAGCTTTTAGTGCTAAGGCTTCAATGGAATTGAGCGCTGAAACGGCCTCTTCCAGTAAAGATACCAAATCGCATTTTAATGAAAGCATGGTGAAGACCGCTTCAAAAATGCGGAACGAGTCCAAAGTGGTCGTTTCGGTTGAAAAAAGTAGTTCTGAGGAGTATTCCAGCTGTTCGGAAATAGTAAATCCTAATGAAGAGATCGCCGTAACTTATGTTTATTCTCGTCTACAACGGCAATATGAAATTTTCACTAGGCTGGCGGAGGTGAATTCGGTTATATTTATTCCCGAACGTGTTCCGGCCTTTAGCGAGATAAACGCAGAGTGGTTGCAGAGGCATGCCGCAATTATCGCCAAGGCGCTCCTTGATCAGTCTTTTGCCAATGATTTAGCTTCGTTTGTTAATGAAGTCGAGGAAGCGGAGCTTGATTCCGGTGAACAACAGTTTTATCTGAAGGCCGCCGAGGAAGCCAAAGATAATTTGGGTAAATATACAGGATTACAAGGTTCCTTACCGGATATTTTTATCGGGCCGCAGGAAGCGTACCAAAAGCAAATGGACAAAAACAGAGCGATTCAGGCGAAGAATAAACAGTATAATAAACGCAAGGAAAGGCTCATTGACCATATTCGCCGGAATATTCTCCATTATATGCGGGCAATATGGGAGGCGGAGGATACCGATCAAAGGATGATGAGGTATGCCCATATTTATGCCCCAACTTTGTGGGCCCCGGAATACACCCAGGACGAATTGGAAGGGGCAGAATCCGGCTGGTTCCGGTGTGAATATTTTCCCGATTTTAGTGAGGAGAGTATGAAACCGTTGACCGAGATTATCAATCCGGCCGGTCCGCTTGGTTATGTGGGTAATTACGCCGTGTATACTATGCGCAGTGATCATGATCTTTCGGTCTTAAACCATGCTTTAGCTACTTTAAGAGCTTGCTATGTGCGCTTTGCTGCTGTCGCTACTCCCGCGGATGAGATTACCGAAGCCTTCGTCTTCGAGCCTAAAGGGGACAATCTTTGCTATGCGTTGAAATATAATGCGGCTCAATCACCAAGGACAAAAGCGTATTGGTCTGCCGTAGAAAAGGGCACAGGAAACCAAGTAGCGGTGATGGTGGATCCTGAGACGAAAACGGTAGAGTTTGATGGGGTGCTGGTGCGCTTTACCACATGGCCCAAGCCAGGAAGTGAATATGAGGTAAAAACTTATAATACAGGTGAACTTCAGGATCCGGAGCTTTTACAAATGCGCAGACAATATCCACTTCCGCCTAAGGAAGCAGAGCAAGAGTTCTTTAGCCTAGAGGTATTGCAGGATATGGCGTATCATTTACCGGATATTGAAGTATTGTTGCTTCAAGAAAAGACAGATGATTGGGAGATGCTTAGTCCCCAAGCGCAGGAGCGGATTAAAAAAAGCTATCATCAGTATCTTTTGAAAAGAGAGTATACACGGCAGTTTGTCTTAGAAACGAACAACCTTCTCTTGGATATGGATATTGGTAAAACCCCGATTCTAGAAGACTTTAAGCGTTTGCAACGGGCCATTGACGTAATGAAGGAGCTGGAGGAGTATAACAGGCGAAAGGTGGAAAATGAGCGAAGAATTCTACGCCTGCAAAATAACCAATTATCTGATCCGGATATTGAGACTATGACAATTCAGCAAAAGGAAGTCTAAACTCTTGAGCAAATGAACAAATGGTAAATGTACAGATGGAAAATGAGTTGAGTCGTAAATGAAATTAAGAGCGGAGGAGGTTTTTTAATGCTTGGTTTAGAAAAAGGGAAAGTAAAGCTGGTGGAGCATGATCCCGAATGGGCGAAGGCCTTTGACCAGGAAAAAGCGGTAATTGAAGAAATTTTACAGAAGGCAGGACTCAAGGCCGTTATTTCTCATGTGGGAAGTACGTCGATTAAAGGTCTGAAAGCAAAACCAATTGTGGATATTGCCGTGGGTTTTAAGAATTCTGAGGAGCAAAAGGCAGGGTTTCGGGCGTTGCGTGATGCCGGACTGCAATATATTTCTGTGGTAAAATTACCGGGACTCTACCTGCTGGCGAAAGGTGATCCGGTGCAGTTTCATTATCATGTGGTGGTGCGATACACGTTCGCCTGGAACAGGTTATTGCATTTCCGGAATTATTTGCGGAAAAATAAGAAGCTGGTGCAGGAATATGAGGCTTTGAAGTTGGCATTAGCGGATGAATATGCGGAGTATCGGGTTTTGTATACCCGCGGCAAAGAGGATTATGTTGATGCTGTTTTGACTAGGGCGGCGGGGGATTTTCGCCGTGAACATCGGGAAACAGCCTTAAACAGTTTTAAAGCGGTTTTGCGAAAGAATGGGATAAGGGTTTAAAATGAATGAATTTTTCTATCAGTCTTCACCGGATCAATTGATTTTATGGAGCTATGCGGAGAGGAGTGCTGAATTAAAGCCCGTCCAGCGGGAAAAGCTGCGGGCAGTACTGAGCGGGTGGCGGGGCGCGTTGTTGCGTGAGGAGGCAATAATCCAAGTAACCGGACATTCCGGGCCGGGTGAGGAAGATTGCCAGAACGTAGCGTTTGAGCGTAACCAAGGTGTATATCTGCTCTTGTGTGCCCATGGTTGTGATGGGACAAAGATTTTTCGGAAGGCAGTGGGGAACAGCTACCCTTTAGATAGCGGTTTGCTTGACCGCTGGCGGGAACGAAATCGGCGGGTCGAGCTGACCTTGATTAAGGTTGGTGACAAAACGAGGCTGTCCCAAGAGCGTGGACTTAGTGCCAAAATAAGTGAACCGGCTTTTCCGAAAATGGCTAAAGGGAATGCGGAGTTGGAGCGGGAATTAGCCTGGGAAGAAGAAAATCCGCAGGGAAAGTTACTGGAAGATGCTCATGATAAATATATTCTCTGGAATTTTGGGGTTGGGCAAAGAACACTAAAAGCAGAGCATCGGCAGGAGCTGATTAAGATATTACCGCGGATTACCCCTTGGACAAAAATACGGGTAGAGGCGCATATCAGTAAAAACGAAGCGGCAGAAGACGGAGATAAGCTAGCAGCCATGCGCGCTGCAGAGGTTTGTGAGTTTCTGCTGCGTTTTAAAGTCAGGCAAGATAATATCATTACGTCGTTTTATGGCGCCAGTAAGCCTTTGTATCCCAATTTAAGCGGTGGGAATATGGCCAGAAACCGCCGGGTTGAAGTAACGCTTTTACAAGCTAAGGCGCAGCAAGAAACGGCTCAGGGAAAAGGCACACCGCAAATGACAGTAGAATTACAAAGGGGACAAGGGGCCGCCCTTACCGGACCGTCTGTTTTTGGTTTCCGGCTAGAGGAGCTTATTCCCAACCAAATCTACAATTTGGAGTATTCTTTACCTATGTATCCTTTTGTGCATTCTGTTTTTGTTGTGCAGCCCTATATTGAATTTGAAGGCAGTGTGCAAATCGTTACAGCATCATCATTGGGGGTTGAAATTGGGCGAAATCTTGGCGAAGAACAAATTGGGAAGGCCCTAAAGGCAAAGCTTGATGAATATAACGAGTTTGAGATTGGTACTGACGGGAAGATTTCGCTGGAAAATGAGCGGCTGTTTCTTTCACCGGAATTTCAAGCCAGTTTATTAGATTTGGAGGGACAAGCAATTAAAGAACCGTTTAGCCTTCTTCTTACTTTACGGGATTTGCCGCTTGCGGACGTAAAGCTGGGGGAAGGGATTACCGGAAAAGGGACGGTCAAGGTTAAGCTGAAATTAGTATTTCGTCCGAATTGGGAACTAATTGGTCTGAAGCTGGGGGCGAGAGGCGCTCTTTCCCTGGGGCTTTCGGTTGTGTTAATTGGTGGGGCTGTGTATATGACTTTGAAATTACCGGAGATGATTGAAGAGGCAACTGACGAAAAGATTAAGGAACATAAGGCCAATGCCCTGCTTGAGGGTTATGCTTTCCGCTTGACGGTCGAGTTAGTAAACAGGAACTGGCAAAAATATCTGGAGGAATATCTGCAAAGCATGTATGTGAATACTGCTTATGGGGCTTATGAGGATTGCCAAAATGGGTGGCAAAAAGCCGCCACGTTTATGCAAAACATAGCGGCAAATGGGCAGTTGGAAGAATTTTTAACAAAAATGAGGGAGCGATATCCCCAAAAGCATCCCATTGATTTGGCGAAAGAGCTTTATCGTAAATTAAAAACGTTGTATAATTACAAAACAGGGGAGATGCCGCATCCCTACGAACTATATTTTTAATGTGCTACGATACTACTTAATGTGCTAATTATTATTAACATGCTATTGAGATGTGTGCTTGTTTTATTATTGATATACCTATTGATACGGGATCACGTAGGGAGTGTTCGTACGGGGATTGTGCAGTACTTCCACTTCAATGGCAAAGGCCTGGCGAATATGCTTTTGGATGATGATATCCTGGGGTTTTCCCCGGGATATCATTTTTCCTTTTTTCATGATGATAATTTCGTCGGCAAATTGAGCAGCAAGATTAATGTCGTGCAGAACAGCCAAAATTAGAATTCCTTGGTTTGCCAGTTCCTTTAGTAAGGCGAGAATACCGATTTGAAATTTCAGATCCAAATGGGAGATCGGTTCATCAAGTAGAAGAATTTGCGGCTGCTGGGCAAGGGAACGAGCCAGATAGACTCTTTGTTTTTCCCCGCCGCTTAGTTGGGTAATCGGCCGGTCTTTCAGTGACCATGTTTCGGTGAGTTCCATGGCCTGTCGGACAATTTTCCGGTCGATAGCATTTTCACGTTGAAACCTTTTCAGATAAGGAGTTCTTCCCATCATCGCTAAATCATAGCTGGAAAAGGAGAATTCATCATTTAATTCCTGGGAAACAAAACTGATATTACGAGCTCTTTCGGTTACGCTCATGTGATGCACATCTTGAGGTAGTCCGCTGGTGCATTCTTTCGGGTTTAGTAAAACCTGACCTTGGGATGGGTTAAGATAACCGGAAATATTTTTAAGCAGGGTGGTTTTGCCACAGCCGTTCGCGCCGATAATGGCGGTTAACTGAGGCTTATTGAGGGTGAGGTTAAGGTCTTGAAGAACTGGCCTTCCTTCATAGCTGAAGCAGAGGTTTTTTATTTCCATAAGTGGCATATCTATAAGTGACATAGCATCAACTTCCTTTATTCGTAATTCTGGTTTTGATTAAGAGATAAATAAAAAAGGGCCCGCCTATGGCGGCGGTAATAATGCCAACCGGAATTTCGACAGGGGCTAGGATGGTGCGAGCCAGCAAATCGGTCCAAATGAGAAAAATAGCACCGCCCAAGGCACTAAAGGGGACCAGCACGCGATTATCGGGGCCAACCAGCAGTCGGGCCATATGAGGAACGATTAACCCGACAAAGCCAATAATGCCGGTGGTGGAAACGGCTGCAGCCGTAATCAGTGAACCAAGCAGGAGGATTTGTCGTTTCACCTTTTCCGTATCAATGCCTAGATGTTCGGCGGTCTCTTCTCCGGTCATAATCACGTTGAGGTCGCGGGCCAAAAAATAGATGAACAAACAACCCAGCAGAATGAAAGGAGCAGAAAAAAGGACATTGTTCCAGAAGACAAGGCTAAAGGAGCCCATGGTCCAAAAATAGATTTGCGACATTTGTTCATGATTAAGAAGCATGAGTAGGGCAATAAGGGCAGAAAGAAAGGTGCTAATGGCAATGCCGCCCAAAAGAAGGGAGGTTACGGAAAGCCTTGGCCCTGTTTGGGCGATTAAGTAAACCAGATGGATAGTGAGTAATGCGGCAATAAAGGCGGTAAAGCCAACCCCAAAGATACCCCAGCCTAGGAGGATAGCTATGGTTGCGCCAAAGGCTGCACCGGAGGAGATTCCTAGGATATAGGGGTCGGAGAGAGGGTTGCGGAGCAGGCCCTGAAAAAAAGTACCCACTACCGCTAATCCGGCACCGACAAGGGCAGCTTCCGTCACGCGGGGTAGTCTTAAAAAGAAAATGATGTTTCGGCTTGCTTCCTGTCCTTTGCCGATAAAGGTATTTAAAATTTCGCTCAACGGGATTTTTACAGAGCCGGAAGAAATGGCAATAAGACTGCTGAACAACAGGAGCAGAAGCCCAAGCAGTAAGGAAATTTTTTTGCGGCTAAGAAGGGCAGAGATTATCTTCATTTAGTTAGTCAACTCAACTTTCCGGGGCAGTTTTGCGATAGGAAGATTTTATGATTAAAGGGCGGTAGCTAAAAGACTTCGGGATGCAGTAAAGCCGCAATTTCCTCTAAGCCTTGCACAATGCGGGGAGAGGGGCGGGAAATAATATTATCATCACTAAGCGCATGAATCCGCCCCTTTTGTACGGCGTCCGTTTTTTTGAAGCCGGTCATCTGGCTGATTTCTTCAATTTTGCCCGCATGAGGAGCAGTAAGAATGACGAAGGGGTTCTTCTTTAACAAATTTTCCAGGCTGTATTCGACCCAGCCGCATACTTCCCCGGCAATGTTTTCTCCTCCGGCCAGAGTGATCAGTTCGTCAATAAAGGTGTTTTTTCCGGCGGTCCAAGTGCCGTTGGCGTCTACCAGATAAAAAGTTTTTACCGTAGGTTGATTTTCAACTTTTTTTTGCAGCGCGCTGATCTTTTGTTGCATTTCTTCTGTAATTTTTTCTCCTATTGCTGCTGTATCGGTAATTTGTGCGGTTAAATTGATCGAATCATATATTTGCGGAAAAGTAGCGGCTTCTAGGATGATGACGGGAAAACCGGCCTGATGTAAAGCTTCCATTTGCTCTTTACCGGAAATACGGGAACCAAAAATGATATCCGGTTTTTGGGCCAGGATTGCTTCAATGTTTGGACCTTGGAAATCACCAACCTTGGGGATGTCTGACACCTTTTCCGGCGGGTAGTCGTCATAGGAGGTTACACCGACCAGGCGGTCTCCTACCCCCAGGGCAAAGAGGATTTCGGTGGTGGCCGGTGATAGGGAAACAATGCGCGCCGGTTCTTTTCCGATCGTTACGGTGCGGGCAAGGAAGTCAGTAATTTCTAAGGGAAATTGTACTTCAGTCCCAGTAGTTTTTCGCGCAGTATCTTGAGCTGTATTTTCGGAGGCTTTAGGCGGTAAAGCACAAGCACTAAACAGGAGGCTTCCGAGTATTAAAACTGTAGTGAAGCTAATTAAACTAATGAAGCTAATGGAAGAGCGTTTTTTATTCATATGGGGTCCTCCTTTAATTTATATTGATCTCGTATTTCGTCACTAATCTGAAGATAATTAA
>CAZVLC010000044.1:0-8643 GCA_964627885.1 uncultured Peptococcaceae bacterium | reverse complement strand
ACACCCCGTATTATACATGATACGAAATGTAATTTATGTCATTTACTGGGGCTTAACAAATAATTTTTAAAGTTCGTCTTATTGCTTGCAAATGCCCAAAAATAAAGGGCAGCGTCCAGATGGACGTTGCCCTTTACTAAAATTCTTTCTTATTTTTCTTTTGACACGTTTTTCGATTTTATCTGTAAACCGCTTTTTTATCCGTGGTTCCGCATTATTAATTCTTATTTCCTTTAATTTCCATTATTGTAAAGTTGCCTTAATGGTTCCACTTATCCTGCCTATTTTTTAAATCCGCGGATTCCCGCATTAAATAGATTATTTTCATAAGAATAATGTAAGCCGCCCAACTTTTGGTGGTTTCTGATGGCTACTGTGATTAATTGATCCAAAAGTTCGGCGTAAATCAGCCCTTTTTGCTCCCAAAGATAAAAAGCTAAGGAACCGGGAATGGTATTTAGTTCATTTAAATAGACCTGATTAGTATCCTGATCAATGATGTAATCAATACGGATGACCCCTTTACAGCCCAGGAGATTAAAGACGATCTTCGAAAGGTCCTGAATAGTCTCCGCCATCTCCGCGGAAATTTCGGCGGGAATCTTCCTTTGCGCCCCGGACATCCCTTTGGTACTGTTATTGGTGTATTTATCGGCAAAAGACAGAATATCCTTACTGCTGACCGGTTCTTCACAAACAGAAGCTTCGGCATTTTCACTGTCACCCATAACAGAACAGTTGACCTCTTTAATATTTTGGATCAGCTTTTCCACAATAATTTTCTCGGCCATGGAACGAGCTAATTCTACTCCATCTTTGAGTTCCTGCTGATTATGGGCAATGGTAATCCCAATACTGGAACCGCCTGTGGCCGGCTTCACTATTAAAGGATAGCCAATCTGATTTTCCATTTCCTCGAGCAGTTTTGCCTCTTCCGCCAGCCAATCGTGGCCATAAAAGCTGTACCAGTCAATCACCGGTATCCCGGCACTACGCAACACATACTTGGTAATAACTTTATCCATGCCTACTGCCGAAGGCAAGACCCCACATTCGGCATAAGGAATATCCAGTACTTCAAAGAAACCTTGGAAGCCGCCGTTTTCTCCGATATTACCGTGCATTACCGGCAGAATCACATCCAAATAATTAAGCGGCTTTTTGAAGAAGCCAAAAGGATACTTATAGAGAAAGACCTTCTTCTGTTCCTGATCCTTGATAATCGTCACCGCTGTGGCCTTTTGTAATAAAGCCTCTAGGTTTTTGTACTCGGTAATATCGAGCAAATCAGTCCCCGTATAAAAGGTTCCTTGTTTAGTTACATAGACAGGAACTACCTCATATTTATCCGGATCGAGACTGTGCGCCGCCTGAATCCCCGAGATTACCGATACTTCGTGTTCAGTTGACCTTCCCCCAAAAAACACTCCTACTTTTATCTTCACTTTCTCCCGACCTCCCTGTAGATTATCATCTGCCTTCTTCCAGCCTTATTCATTATAGTCATCTGTTAAGTCATTCTCAATTAACACTATATCATTTTTTTGCCTAATTTTCTCCAAAAGCTGAAAAGCCGCAAAAATATCCTTCACCACCGCTAATTTTTCCGGCGGGTAATTAACCTCCCGCAACCCCTCCTGTAACGGGAACGTACGCTTTCCCCCTACTAAAATGATGTAATCACAAACGGTCGCCGCTTGCCGGCCAAAGATTTTGTTTAACTCATATTCCTGACTGCCCAATTCAATCATCCCGGGAGTAATGAGAATCTTTTTGTTGCCGCTGATTAACCCCAAAACTTCTAAAGCCATCCGCGTTCCCACCGGATTAGCATTGTAAGCATCATCAATAAGCACATAGTCTTGCTGCCTTTTTATCTGTAAACGATGTTCAATGGGGGCAAGGTCCCGTACCCCCGCATAAATGGCCCGGTAATCCATTCCTAAGGCAAAGGCCAGGGAAATACCGGCTAAAATATTGTACAAATTATGTTGCCCCAGCAATCTGGTCCTAAAAGGATATTCCTGCTCCTCCGCTCCTCGCACCACGGTAAACTCTGTTCCGTCTTCCGAATAACGGATATTTTTGGCCCGCACCTCTGCTTTTTCCTCTTCAATCCCATAAGTAACGTAACGGACTTCCTTATTGCCAAAGCGTTCCATTCCCCCCGCAACCAGTTTATCATCATAGTTTAGTACGCCAATCCCATCCGGGGGTAAAGCACGGATTAGTTCATACTTTGTTTTTTGTACATTTTCCTGCGTTAGAAAGGTTTCCAAATGCTGCGGACCAATCGAGGTTAGAATACCATAAGTGGGTTTAACCAATTGGCATATCTCCGCAATGTCACCGGGTTTTTTCGCGCCCATTTCCGTGATAAAAAGATCATGCAATGGGCTCAGGCTTTGCCGAATGGTTAAGATAACCCCCATCGTTGTATTATAGCTTCCCGGTGTCATCAGCACATTATATTTCTGGGCCAATATTTTCTGCACGATATGTTTCGTGCTGGTTTTACCGTAACTGCCGGTGATCCCGATCACTTTCAGATGAGGAATTGCGCGGATTTTCCGTGCCGCATCCCGGTAATAGTAATAATTAATACTTTTCTCTACCGGAATTAAAATAAAATTACTGAGCATGACCAGCATAAAGACCAATAACTGCAACAAACCAAGGAAAAAGAGCATCGTCGCAGGTTCTGCCGTCCTGTACAGCAATGCCCCAAATAGAGCGAAACAAAGCAACACCGCCGTAACAAACAACCTTTTGACCCTGGCCGTGTATTTTAATTTCTTTTTCGCTATATTCTTTTCTCGTAACAAAAATAAGACCAGCGAAACTGCGCCAAAAGCAACATAAAAAATCCCGTTCGCGATCCCAACTACCGCCTCATTCCGCTCCCACATCGGCTTTAAGGCGAAAAGTAAAAATAACGCCAGCGGCAAAAAATCTGCCAGCCTCCACACCTTGGTAAGATTTCGTCTCAGCCACAGCAGATAACGTTCATTCATATATGAATTTAATTGCAACATATGCACTTGATAATTTAACTTAAAAAACAAAAGCGGTAAGCCAGCCAAAAAAGCGCTGACGAAAAGGATTCTTTCGATCAACCGTTTTCCCTCCGTCTATTTTAAATCATATTTATACTCAAACCATAAATCGCCGGTTTCCCTTCAACCACACCCCAAAACTGATTGCCATAATCATAATGCCACCACTCACAACTATAATTGGTAAAACCGGTAGCCTTCATAGTCCAATAAAGCATCCGCCGATTATTTAAAGCCACTGTTTCCTCGGCAGTCAAATGCTCACCGCGGGCCAGCTTATCTTCAAAATAGCGGGTATGGGCCAGCTCCGTAAAATCATCAAATGTTGTGCCCATCCAGATGGGGTTTCGTCCTTCATCACAAATTGTTAAATCCACCGAACCGCCCGTTAAATGCGGCGAAGGACAAGTCTCTTTCAGAGAAGGAAGAGAAACAAATTGGGTAGTTAAATCGCCTAACATACAACGTCTCCAGTGCTCCCGGAAGTTCCTGAAGGTAGTATTCCGGATATGTTAGAAAACCACTCGCCGGAACTAATTTTTCGCGGTTTCCCCTAATCGCAATATCCTTCCAACCTTCATTACTCCGCAAAACAGGTATCGGGCTATGAGTCTTCACCTACGCATATCCTCCTTTAAAAAGCTATCCACGACGCCTAAAAAGTGGTTTAACATCTCGAGATAGGCAAAATGGCCGGCATTTTTAAAAACAACCAAGCCGGAACCGGGAATATTTCTTTCCATAATTTTGGCATCACGCAGCGGCGTAGCTGTATCATTTTCACCCCAGATTAATAAGGTGGGCATCTCAATCTGCGGTAAATATTTTGTGAGATCCTCATTAACCACCTTCACAAAAACCTTTTTCATCAACTCGGAAGCATTTTGATAATCAGCCGAGCCGGCCTTCTTCCGGTAGCGCTCATACTGTTCGCGGAATAATTGCCGCAATCCGGGCAGCATCACGACCTTCTTTGCTATTTTGTATAAATAAACCTTCAGATAATAATCAAGGCCACGCCGTGGCTTTATCCCGGCACTATCCGTCAAAATTAGCTTCGTGAAAGGGTATTTTAAGGCACCGGCACAGTATATCGCTACTCTTCCGCCAAAGGAATGGGCAATAATAATTGGCTTCTCGATCTGCAATCCCTCCATAAACTGACAAAACATCTCGGCATAGTCGGCCAATCCCCACTGCTCCAAGGGTTCGTCACTTTGGCCAAAACCGGGCCAATCAAGAGAAAAAGTGCGGAAAGAGGCTTCATAATGTTGATGAACGGGGGCAAAAGTTTGAATGGAGCAGCCCCAGCCATGTAACAAAATCAGATCTTTCCCGGCGCCGGAGACATGATAATTTACTTTCAGGCCCTTAATACTAATTTGCAAAATAAATAGTCCTCCTGCTTGCCACTAATTTCTTCCTTCTATATATATGATTGTATTGCTTTAGACCAAAAAATACAACACAAAATGCAATGCTCCCACCAAGCGACGCGTCATTCGTGACACACCACGGACGCCAAAAACAGAGACTATGTTTGACATAGCCTCTGTTTGAACATAGTCTCTTTTATCTTTGTTTTGTTTTTGTTTACAAATCGTAATACAGCTCAAATTCCTTCGGATGAGGAATAATATTAACCTCTTTCGCCTCCTGACGGATTCTCTTTAAATGATCTTTAATAATTCCCTCGGTAAAGACTCCGCCTTTCAACAAGAAATCGTGGTCCTTTTCCAAGGCATCCGCCGCTTCATCCAACGATCTAGGCAGAGCTTTTATCTTGGCCCGTTCTTCTTCGCTTAATTTAAAGATGTTGATATCGTAGGGGCCAAACCCTTCCTTCACCGGATCGATTTTGTTTTCAACCCCATCCAGGGCCGCCATCATCAGCGCCGAATACGCTAAATATGGATTACAGGTAGCATCGGAAGGCCGGAATTCATAACGTTTTTCCGTCGGTCGATTTGCATAACCGGGAATCCTGATGACCGCACTGCGGTTAGCCGTAGCGTAGCAAATGCTTACCGGTGCCTCGTAACCGGGCACCAAACGTTTATAGGAATTAGTGCTGGGATTGGTAAGTGCCAACAAAGCCGGGGAATGTTTGAGAATACCACCGATCGTATAAAGTGCCGTTTCACTTAAACCGGAATACCCCTTTCCGTCATAAAAGACAGGTTCGTCTCCTTTGAACATGTTAATATGCACATGCATCCCGCTGCCCGCTTCACGATAAAATGGCTTCGGCATAAAGGTAGCCGTCTTGCCATGCGCTACCGCCATATTTTTCACCACATACTTAATCAGCATTGTCCGGTCAGCCATTTCAAAAAGATTGCCAAAACAAATTTCAATCTCCATCTGCCCGGAGGAGCCTACTTCAGGATGATGATACTTGATCGGTACGCCCATTTCTTCTAACTGCAAAACCATTTTCTTTCTTAATTCAAAATTCACATCATAAGGAATATCCACATGATATCCCTGTTGATAAGGCACTTTAAAACCCAGATTAGGATAATCGTTATCCTTAGTATGCCACTCCGCTTGTTCGGAATCAAGCTGTACGCTGATATTATTCCGCTCAACCGCATAGGAAACATGATCGATTAAATAATACTCAAACTCCGGCCCAAATGAACTGCGATCAGCAATGCCGGTGGTTTTTAAGTAAATTTCCGCTTTCTTCGCAATAAAGCGTGGGTCACCTGCGAACCGCTCCATTCTGTTACCATCCAGGCTGTAAATGTTACCGATAACACTTAAAGTGGGTATTTCACTAAAAGGATCCACAAACGCAAAACTAAAATCAGGTAAAAAAACCATATCCGATTTCTCCGTCGTTAAAAAGCCATAACTGGAGCCATCAAAACCGATCCCATCCTCCATAATCTTCTCATCTAGTCTTTCGACAGGGATAGTAAGATGGTGCCACCGCCCAGCCAAATTAATCAGTTTAAAATCAACTGCCTTAATCCCATTTTCCAGGCAAAAACTTTTGCACTCTTGCAGGTTAGCAAACAAATTTTCCTCCCCCTTTATTTTAAAAATCTCCTCATAAATACCCTAATGCAACACTCAGCATCTACACATAAATTATTATATTTTAATCTGAAGGTGCCCGCAAGTTTTTTTCCATGATTACCATAATTACATTAATGTTACCCTTGCTTAGATGTTAGAATACTTACTGCATATCTACCCTCAGGCTCCCCAAATTTGTCCTTTCCGAAATGTAAAAAACAAGCTTCCTTCTACCTAAATCATTTAGAAGAAAGCCTGTTCATCATTAAGCCATTTCGTTACTCTGTGGCATAATTATCAAAATAACCTTGAATCAGCACTACCGGCGTTCCTTTGTCGCCACTCCCGCTAACTAAATCGCATAAACTACCCAATAAATCCGTTAAGCGTCGTGGTGTCGTCCCAAGAGAATCCAGGGAACCGGTTAAATTAACCTCTTTTTCCCGAATATATCGCTTAATCGCCTGCTGACTTTCTTCATCAGTCAACCCCTTTAGCTGGTTATCGGCGAAATATTTCAATTTGATTTCATTGGGAAGGCCACTTAACCCCGCGGTATGCGCCGGAGAAACCACCGGATCCGCCAATTCCCAAATTTTGCCGACTGGGTCCTTAAAGGCCCCGTCCCCATAAATCATGACCTCTACCTGCTTCCCTGTCTGCTGCACAATTTGCTCCTGTACAGCCGAGACAAACTTCTCCCCTTCACGCGGAAAGAGTTTTACTAATGTCTCACTGGCTTTATTGGAACCAAGCAGCCCATATTGACTATTAAAACCGCTCCCATTCCGCGATGCCGTGCAAATATCATCGAGCCCCCACACTGTTTGCGCCCCGGCCTTTTTCAAAAGCTTTTTTGTCCGAAATCTGCTATGAATATCTGCCGCCAGAACCTCTTTAGTATATTTCAAGATGGCGCGAGGATCATTTGCAAAAATTATCTCTAACTCGGCGCCTTCCTTTTCCACAATATCACGGTACATCTGAACATAGTCAATCCCGGTAAAAGGATGTCTCACTTCTTGTCCAAAGATTTTCCGGTATGTTTTTTCGTCAATGACCTCTTGGTAAGGGTTAAAATCCAACTCATCCAGTTTTTCCGGATCCATTAAATGATTACCAACCTCATCGGAGGGTATGCTTAATTGGAGATAGATTTTTTTAGCGGCTCGCGCAATCCCCTTCAAGATAATAGAGAACCGATTACGGCTGAGAATCGGAAAAACAATCCCGAATTCTCCCCGGCCGGCAAATTTCTCCTTAATATCAATTGCTATATCATCCAGGCTTACATAATTTCCTTGAGCTCTCGCCACTGCCGATTCGGTTATGGCGACAACATCTTTGTCTTTGAGGTTATATTTCTCTGCTTCGGCCGAATAAAGCACATTTTGAACTACCATGTTAACTAAATCGTCACCCGCTTTAATAATAGGTAACCTGATGCCTCGTACTACAGTTCCAATTGTCCTCACCATTGTGATTCACTCCTTGTCCCGTTTAGTATCGGGGTTGCGTTGTTCCTCGAAAACTTCCCTCACAATTTTAACAGATTTTCACCAGGTAAGCTAGTTATATTTCACCTTTATCATAATCCAGCTAATTTCGGCATATTTCTTGGGTCGTTTTAAAATGCAACTTGGCCACTTTAGCAAGCTCCCCTTGCCCATATTGAGCAACAATTTGTTGACCGACCTTACGGACTATATCGTTACAACCTTTCGGAAGCACCAGCCCATATTCTTGAGAAAACTCCGCCATTTTCTTGACAAACACATCCCGAGCTATAATTGAGGCTGCTGCCACGGCCAGATCCCGCTCTCCACGCGGAATTTGGGCCAAACTGATTTGACGCCCTTTTTGCAAGATAGCCCTTTGAATCAGGGTTTCATCCCCAAATTTATCAGCCAATGCATAGTGACAAGATATTTTCTCTTGCTCCAGTTTCTCAAGCAAATTTTCCATCACGCGGGCGTGTCCCCAGGCTAGTAATTTATTTAAATTACCAATCTTCGCATAAAGTTCATTGTATTTCTCCGGCTTAATGAAAACAACCTCGTATCTGTTTTGAAAAAATGCCCGCAAATTTTCCGCGAGGGTTTTAATTTTCTGCTCTGATAAAGTCTTGCTGTCGGCGACCCCCATCTCCTGCAAGATCACCACATCTTGAGGTTGCACAAAAACGCCCGCCACAACCAGCGGCCCAAAATAATCACCTTTTCCCGATTCATCCGTACCCAAATGTGCCTCAGCCATTAAATACTTTATAATAGCCGGTTCATCCGCGCTAGTTTGGGCCTTAGCCGGAGTGGTAATAGCCTTTGCCGGGGTAGTAATAGCAGAAGCAAGCTGATGGTCTAAAAGCTGAAAAATGCGTTCGCCGCCCTTATCAATAATTAGCTTAGACGAAAACCCTTTTTTATTAAAATAGATCACACCGGAAAAAGCGGTCCCTTGGTCCTCCCCGCCGATCTTTACCCCATATCCCTGATTCACAGGTTCTTCTTCCCGCCATTTCATGCCATTGCCGGTCAGCAGCTGTTTAAGATACGCAACTGCT
>CAZVLC010000043.1:0-8646 GCA_964627885.1 uncultured Peptococcaceae bacterium | reverse complement strand
CGGGACATCAAATTCCTTCTTTTCTTTCACTTCGTTGACTATTTTTTCCCCCAGGAAGGTTAAAACGCGTTGTTCGATATCGATTTTCGGTGTGATTTCAAACAACTGGGGGTTTTGGGCAATAAAGCCCGTATGACATTGCCCCTGCAAAAAGGTTTCATGCTTGAGCACATTAATCAGAAAGTCAGTATTTGTTTTGACACCTTTGATTTTCAGCTCTTTTATTGCTCTGATGGATTTGCGGACCGCATCTTCAAAGGTTCGGCCCAGAGAAGAAATTTTGACGAGCAGGCTGTCATAATAAGGGCTAATCACTGCACCGGTAAAACCGTTTCCCCCGTCAAGCCTGATGCCGAAACCGGAGCCGGTACGATAAACATCAATTGTGCCGGTATCAGGGGCAAAGTTGTTAACCGGGTCTTCCGTGGTTACGCGGCATTGAATGGAGTAACCTCTGGGTTGAACATCATTTTGTGAATAGATGCCGATTTCCTTGGAAGCAAGGGGATAGCCCTCGGCAATCAAGATTTGGCTTTGGACGATATCAATACCGGTAACCA
Source organism: uncultured Peptococcaceae bacterium (assembly GCA_964627885.1). GTDB lineage: Bacteria > Bacillota > Peptococcia > DRI-13 > DTU073 > UBA3937. Next base: position 8,086 of record CAZVLC010000043.1, on the reverse strand, counting down.
TTTCTGTTACGGTGTGTTCAACTTGGATGCGAGGATTCATTTCGATGAAATAATGATTACCCTCCTTATCCAGGAGGAACTCTACCGTACCGGCACTTTGGTATCCTACGGATTTAGCGATTTTGACGGCATCGTTACAGATTGCCTCCCGCTTTTCGCTTGTAAGGCATAAGGCCGGAGTAAACTCGATTACTTTTTGGTGCCTTCTTTGGATCGAGCAATCTCTTTCAAACAGGTGAACGACATTTCCGTATCGGTCGCCCAGAATTTGCACCTCAATGTGTTTGGGATTTTCAATATATTTTTCGATAAAGATATCATCAATGCCAAAGGCTTTCTTTGCTTCATTTTTGGCGGTTTGAAATTCCTTGAGGAGATTTGCTTCCTCGTGGACGACTCTCATTCCTCGTCCGCCCCCGCCTGCGGATGCTTTTAAAATAACCGGGTAACCACAGTGACGGGCAAACTCCAGCGCTTGGGCTTCCGTTTTGATTGCTTTATCTATCCCGGGAATGGTGGGGACATTGACCTTATGGGCAACAAGCTTTGATTTAATTTTATCGCCCAATTTTCCCATCATGGTAGAAGTAGGACCGATGAAAACAATTCCGGCGTCCGCACAACTTTTCGCAAATTCTTTGTTTTCTGATAAAAAGCCGTAGCCCGGATGGATGGCGTCGATACCTTTTTTACGGGCAAGCTTGATAATTTCTTCGATGTTTAAATAAGCCTCAACAGGGCCTTTATTTTTGCCGACCAGATAAGATTCATCAGCCTTCGTTCGGAAAAGAGAATTTTTATCTTCTTCAGAATAGATGGCAATCGTTCTGATCCCCAGTTCAGCACAAGCGCGAAAAACCCTGATCGCTATTTCTCCTCTATTGGCAACTAAAACCTTTTTAAATCTTTCCATAAACCTCTGATCCCTCCACAATAACTATTAAATACATATTATACCGATTATTTGGTCCGGGGGGAAGGTGTTTTTGTGTTGAATATTGTATACTTTTAAAAATACGTCAGGAACGACAATAGCTCAGAAATTCCTTAACTAATGGAGATAGAATGCGGGCTTTGTTATAGGCAAGGTAAAAGGGGCGTTTTTCACTAATCTCGTCCAGTTCATAGGCATTAATCCATTTTTGTTCGACATAGTCGGCGGCGGCAATCTCTGAAATGATAGAGATCCCCATTCCTTCCTTGACACATTGTTTGACAACTTGGACACTGTCAAAATAGCCAATTACCTGCAGCTTGGTCAGATCTACCTTGTGTTCTTGCAGAATCTTTTCTAAAGTAGCCTGAGTTCCGGAGCCGTGTTTACGGAAAAGAAAGGGATAGGCGGATAGTTCCTTAATGGAGAGTTTCTTGGGGAGATGGCAGTCGGGAGGAGTAATGACCACTAACTTTTCTTCGATTAGCGGTGAGAAATTGAGCTTATCGGGTAGATATTGATAACCGATGATTCCAATATCGGCTTCACCTTTCGCCAGTTTTTCAGCGACGTGGATGGAGTCTAACAAATCCAGTGCAAACTTAATACCGGGGTATTTTTGGGAAAATCCGGCGATCAGCTTAGGGACGATATATTGAGCGGGAACAGTGCTGGCCGCGATCTTGAGCTGACCTTCAATTTTATCCGCATTTTCTTTTAAAACCCAGAGAGCTTTATCCTGTAGCACTAAGATTTCTTTAGCCAGAGGGTAAAGTTTTTCCCCAGCGTTCGTTAAGACAATTTCTTTACCTAAGCGGTCAAATAATTTATGTCCGTAATAAGCTTCCAGATTACTGATATGTGTACTGACCGTGGACTGACTTAAATAGAGAGCCTCGGCGGCTTTCGAAAAGCTTTTCATTTCGGCGACGTTAGTAAAGGCTTCTAGTTGATGTAATAACATTTTTCTCACCTCTTTCAGCACAATGGTATCCCATTTTATCAAATATTTCAATATATACTTATCTATTATGACGATAACAAACATTGAGTTCACGTAAATATTGAGGTTCACTTAAACGTGGAATTAAAAAACCGTGAGGGATAATCACGGTTTTTGCATCAGGGTAATGTAAATGGGGATAAGTTATGAGAGTGAGGCTAGGATTTAAAAGTTTAGGTTTACGGTTTAAACCTTTTGAGTCGGAGGGCATTGGTTAAGACAGAGACTGAGCTGAGAGACATGGCTGCGGCCGAAAACATGGGGTTGAGCAAGGGCCCGCCGAAAACATATAAGAGGCCGGCGGCTAGGGGAATCCCCGCCACATTGTAAGCGAAGGCCCAGAAGAGATTTTGCTTGATGTTTCTGATTGTGTTTTTGCTTAGTTTAATCGCGATAGGAACATCCAGCAGGTCACTGCGCATCAACACAATGTCCGCCGATTCCATTGCCACATCAGTGCCTGAGCCAATGGCGATACCAATGTTAGCTTGAGCCAGCGCCGGAGCATCATTGATACCGTCACCGACCATGGCCACGTTACGGCCTTCTGCTTGCAGCTTTTTCACTTCTGCGGCTTTATCCTGTGGCAGAACATCGGCAAGCACCTGTTTGATGTTTACTTGTTGCGCAATAGCTTTAGCCGTTTTTTCGTTATCGCCGGTAATCATTACTACTTCTATGCCCATGGTCTGCAGTTTGGCGATTGCCTCCGCACTGCTTTTTTTGATCACATCGGCCACGGCGATGATCCCGGCAATTTTCCCTTGGATAGCTATATACATGGGTGTTTTTCCTTCGGTGGCCAGCCGGTCCGCTTCGCTTTCCAGTTCTCCCAGGTCGATGTCCCGTTCCAGCAGAAGCTGGCGGTTGCCTAGGATTACGGATGCATTGTCCAGCGTTGTTTCAATCCCTTTGCCGGGAATAGCCTTAAAATTTTCCGGTTTGGTCAAGGAAAGTCCGGCCTTTTCGGCCGCTTTGACGATTGCTTCGCCCAGTGGGTGCTCCGAGCCTTTTTCCGCCGAGGCGGCCAAGCGCAGAAGCTCGTCTTTTCCTTGGTCGGCGGTGACGGGAAGAATATCGGTGACCTCTGGAATACCTTCGGTGATGGTACCGGTTTTATCAAAGATAATCAGATCGATTTGATGAGTACTTTCTAAAGCGGCGCCGCTTTTAATCAGGATGCCGTACTCAGCCCCTTTCCCGGTTCCGACCATGATGGCAGTAGGGGTAGCGAGACCGAGAGCGCAAGGGCAGGCGATTACCAGCACAGAGATAAAGACGGTGAGGGCAAAAACAGTCGACTGCCCGGCGAGATACCAAGCCAGGGCCGACAGTACGGCAATGCCGAAAACAACGGGGACAAAATAGCCGGATACCAGATCAGCCATTTGGGCAATTGGCGCTTTGGAACCTTGAGCATCCTCAACTAATTTAATAATTTGGGCCAGGGTTGTTTCACTGCCCACTCTGCTTGCCTGAAAAGTAAGCATACCGTGTTTATTAATTGTGGCGCCGATCAGCTGATCTCCTGTTTTTTTCTCAACAGGGAGGCTTTCTCCGGTCAGCATAGATTCGTCTACTGCACTGTGGCCTTCCCGCACGATACCGTCGACAGGGATTCTTTCCCCGGGTTTAACCAGAATCAGATCGCCCACTTCGACTTCTTCAATGGGGAGGATGACTTCCTGGCCGTTTTGCAGCACAACGGCAGTTTTGGGGGTAAGGCCGACTAATTTTTTAATTGCTTCGGAGGTTTTCCCCTTGGAAATAGCCTCGAGGGTTTTTCCCAGCAAGATTAAGGTAATGATCACACCGGCAGTTTCGAAATAGAGGTCTTCCACATGACCTAAAGACCCTTGCGCTATTTTATAGATCGCGTAAAGGCTGTAGAGTACGGCGGCCGAAGTCCCCATGGCAATAAGCGAGTCCATGTTGGGGCTTCTTTGCCAGATTGCTTTGAAGCCAACCCTGTAAAATCGGTTACCGGCGATCAAGACGGGAATAACCAGGGCCAGCTGAACTAAGGCATAACGCAGGGGGTATTCCATGGCAAACAGCCCTTGCGGAATAGGCCAATGCAGCCAGGGCAACATAGATCCCATGGCTAGATAGAGTAGCGGAATAGTAAAAAAGGCGGAGATAAGGAATTTTCTTCGCAAGGTGCGTATTTCCTGCTCTTTTCTTTTCTGGTCCTCATCTGCCGCCTTTTGACCTTCAATTTCCAGCGCCTTATACCCGGCTTGGGAGATGGCCTGTTTTATTTCGGAAATCCTGATTTTTTCCGGCTCGTACGTCACAGTGGCTTTTTCTGTGGCAAAATTAACGGAGGTCTCGGTCACACCGTCTAAATTGCCGACGACCTTTTCAATGCGCATGGCACAAGCCGCGCACGACATACCTTCAATTGGCATGGTAATCTGTTTCATGGAGAGGGTATACCTCCTCATCTGTCTATGATCTATAAGTATATTATATACTTATATTATATATCAATCTCCATCACTAAGGGTTTTAACGCGATGTAAGTTATGGAGGGAGAAATTACGTCCCCAGATGTTGAGGAATTTATCATTCGTGAAAAAGGGAGCGGAACCCGTAAAACATTTGAGGATAATATGGCGGCTAATCACTTAACACATGTATGTATCTGTAGAGCGTGCGATGATTCTATTTAGACAAAAAAACGGCAGTTGATCTGCAAAGAGTCAACTGCCGTTTTAGGCAAGGTATAGCAATGATTAATTTTACTTAAAGTAGTTTACCCCGGCGGCAAAGATGCCTTGAGCTTTGTTGCCGGGAATATTTTTCGCCACGTTGGCGGTAACCCGTTCATTGTGCGCCATTTTGCCGAGTACGTGGCCGTCCGGGCTGGTAATTCCTTCGATGGCATCCATGGAACCGTTAGGGTTGTAGTCCATGTCGTAGGTAGGAACTCCCTCCGGGGTTACATACTGTGTGGCAACTTGACCGTTAGCCCAGAGCGCGTCTCGGACATCTTTGCTGGCAATAAAACGGCCTTCGCCGTGGGAAACGGGCAGTATGGCAATGGTACCCAGTTCCACGTTATTAAACCAAGGAGATTGCTTGGAGACTACCTTAGTGTAGAGCAGTTTAGATACATGCCGCCCGATCACATTATAGGTTAAGGTAGGGCAGCTTTCGTCAATGGGGCGAATCTCGCCATAGGGGACAAGCCCTAATTTAATCAGGGCCTGGAAGCCGTTGCAGATACCGATCATCAGACCGCCCCGCTGCTTAAGCAGATTCATTACGGCTTCTTGAATCCGAGGATTACGGAAGATGGTTGCAATAAATTTGCCTGAGCCATCCGGTTCGTCACCGGCGCTGAACCCGCCGGGGAGAGCAACAATTTGGGCTTGAGCAATTTTTTGGGCCATCAGTTCCAGGGAGCTTTCTATTTGCATAGATGTAAGATTACGGACGACTAAGGTGTCGACGCTGGCTCCGGCTTCTTCAAAGGCTTTAGCCGTATCATATTCACAGTTGGTCCCAGGGAAAACAGGGATGAAGACTCTTGGTTTAGCAAAATCTGCAATATTATCGGAATTAGCCGAGGGAGTGGAAGAGAGGGGTACGCGTGGTTTAACAAGGAACGGGGTCTGGTTTTTCTGGCTATGCAATAAACCGTCGCGCGGAGCTTCTTCCACAGCAATTTTAACCCGAGTGGGGAAGATCCTTTCCAACGGGCTTTCCCAGGTTTGCCGGATACTTTCGAGGGTGAGCGTATCTTTGTCCAGCGTAATCTCCGCTTTTTCTTGTGTTTTACCGATTAGCAGATGGGGTAAGCCGGCGAAAAGACTTTTCACATCTTGCCCCGGAGCTATTTCTAAGAGGATGGAGCCATAGAGTGGGGCAAACAAGGCGGCGGGTTGTCCGAAAGAGCCGAGACCGGTTGACTTCAGAAAGCCCGAGTCAAAGGCAAACCCAACCATATTACCCAAAGCCATTTCACTAACGGCTGCCGCAATACCGCCGGAACGGATACTGCGGGCGGAAAGCACCTGGCTGTTTTGGATTAGCTTATAAAGAGCACTGTAATTTTGTTCTAACTGATTGAAGTCGGGAAGCTCGTTTTCAGCAAAGGGCAGTTCCAGCAAAACTATGTCATGGTCGGCTGCTTTAAATTCCGTTGAGATGATTTTGCTGACGTCGTCCACTACATTAACCGCAAAGGAGACTAGAGTAGGAGGAACAGCAAGATCCTTAAAGGTACCGGACATGCTATCCTTTCCGCCGATGGAAGGCAGTTTCAGCTTGAGCTGGGCAAGATAGGCGCCTAAAAGGGCGGCCAATGGTTTACCCCATTTTTCCGGACTATCACCGAGCTTTTCAAAATATTCCTGGAAGGTGAGCCGGATTTTCCTGTAATCACCGCCCATAGCGGCAATTTTGGCACAGGATTCAATAATGGCAAAGATCGCACCGTGGAAGGGGCTCCAACTGGCGATTTCCGGGTTATAACCATAAGACATCAGCGTTCCGGTGGTGGTCTGACCATTCAGGACGGGAATCTTGGCAGCCATCCCTTCCTGAGGGGTGAGCTGATGCGAGCCGCCTAAGGGCAGCAGCACAGTGCTTGCGCCAATGGTGCTGTCAAACATCTCCACCAGACCACGTTGACTGCAATGATTCAGGTTAGCCAAATTAGCCAGCCAGGCGTCCGGGAGGTTATCAGTCAAATTAAATTTAGCGATATCTTGAGGAAGGGTCTTAAAATAGGAAGCTTCTTTTTCGGGTGAGAGGACCCGAGCCGAGGCATATTGTTTAGCCCCATTAGTGTTGAGAAATTCCCGGCTGAGATTGACAATGGCTTTATCACGCCAGTATATTTTCACTCTTTCTTCGGCACATACAGTTGCAACGGTAGTCGCTTCCAGGTTTTCTTCGTCGGCAAGGCGGATAAATTCCTCTTCATCGGCGGCGGCAACGACAACGGCCATTCTCTCCTGGGATTCGGAGATGGCCAGCTCTGTGCCGTCCAGCCCTTCGTATTTTTTCGGTACTTTGTCCAGGTTTATCTCCAGCCCATCGGCTAATTCCCCAATTGCGACCGAAACGCCGCCGGCGCCAAAATCATTACATCTTTTGATCATGAAGCTCACCCGGGGATTGCGGAAGAGACGCTGGATTTTTCTTTCGGTAGGCGCGTTTCCTTTTTGTACTTCCGAGCTGCAAGTAGTCAATGATTCCTCGGTATGCTCCTTCGAGGAACCGGTGGCACCGCCACAACCGTCCCGGCCGGTACGACCGCCCACCAGGATGATTACATCACCCGGTGTTGGCCTTTCCCGTTTGACATTCTTGACCGGTGCGGCCGCAATAACAGCACCGACTTCCATTCTTTTGGCCACGAAATTCTCATGGTATATTTCGGCAACCTGACCGGTGGCCAGCCCAATCTGGTTTCCATAAGAACTGTAACCGGCGGCTGCTCCGGTGGTAATCTTTTTCTGGGGTAGTTTGCCGGGTAAGGTATCTTGGATGCCGGTGCGGGGGTCAGCACTGCCGGTAACCCGCATTGCTTGATAAACATAGGATCTGCCGGAAAGAGGATCGCGAATCGCTCCGCCCAGGCAGGTTGCGGCCCCCCCAAATGGTTCGATTTCGGTGGGGTGATTATGAGTTTCATTTTTAAACATTACGAGCCAGTCTTCCGGACCGTTTTCGGTATTTACCTTAACTATAATACTGCAGGCGTTGTTTTCTTCCGAGACCTCCTGGTCGTTCAGATAGCCGGCTTTTTTCAGCAGCTTCATGGCGACCGTGGCTAAATCCATTAAGCAGATTTCCTTTTCTCTGCCTGGCTTGATGACGTTTAAACGGGAGGTTGTATAATCTTGATAGATCTCCCGGAAAAGTTCAGCATAGGAACCGGCGAAATCAACTTCTTGCAGGACGGTTTGAAAGGTAGTGTGCCGGCAATGATCCGACCAGTAGGTATCGATCACGCGAATTTCCGTAATGGAAGGATCCCGTTTTTCGGTATTTTTAAAATAATCTTGGCAAAAACGTAAATCAGCCAAAGACATCGCTAGTCCCAGTTCAAGAAGCAAAGCTTGTAAGCCGTCTTCCGACAAGGCGGTAAAGCCGGTCAGCATCTGTACGTCCGCGGGAATATCCATTTGGGT
>CAZVLC010000042.1:0-8700 GCA_964627885.1 uncultured Peptococcaceae bacterium | reverse complement strand
TTTACTTGCTTTTCGCAGAGAGAAGATATATAATATTCCAGTGGAAATTTTCTGTGGAATTCGTCCCAAAACTTGGCCCAAGCCAAGTTTTTTTGGTTAATCGCTCGCTAATGGTTTACTATATACTTGAGGGGCTTGTATTTAAGGAGGAAAAGAGAAAATGCAATGTGAAAAGATCAGGAACATCGCTATTATTGCGCATGTTGATCATGGTAAGACTTCCCTGGTGGATAAGCTTTTGGCCCAGGCCGGAGCTTTTAGCAGTCATGAACAGGTAGTAGAACGGGTTATGGATTCCAATGATTTGGAACGGGAAAAAGGGATTACGATTTTGGCCAAAAACACTTCGATTAATTATAAGGAGCATTTGATCAATATTGTGGATACCCCCGGTCATGCCGATTTTGGTGGCGAAGTGGAGCGGATTATGAAAATGGTGGACGGGGTTTTGCTGGTGGTGGATGCCTTTGAAGGATGTATGCCGCAAACACGCTTTGTCTTAAATAAGGCCCTCGAACAACATTTGACCCCGATTGTGGTCGTAAATAAAATGGATCGGGAAAATGCCCGACCCGTAGAAGCGATCGATGAGGTTTTGGATTTGTTTATTGATTTGGGGGTCGAGGAAGCGGGACTTGACTTTCCGGTAGTGTATGTCTCTGCTTTGGAAGGATGGGCTTCCTATGATTCGCGGAAGAAAGGCGAGACTCTTGCTCCTTTGTTTGACACGATTATTGAACGTATTCCGGCACCGCAAGGGGAGGCGGACGGACTTTTACAGATGCAGGTGAGTTTGTTAGATTATAACGATTATTTGGGACGGGTAGCGATCGGACGGATTAGCAGAGGGACAATTCATAATGGTAGTACGGTTACGGTTGTAAAAAGAGACGGCAGTACGGAGAATCTGCGGATAGCGAAGCTTTTTGGTTTTCAAGGCCTGAAAAGGGTGGAAATAGAGGAAGGACATACGGGAGAGATTGTCGCCGTTGCCGGGCTGGGCACAGTTTTTGTGGGCGAGACCATTTGTGCCCTGAATCAGCCTGATCCGCTGCCGCTTTTGAAGATCGATGAGCCTACTTTGCAAATGAGTTTTATCGTGAATGATTCACCTTTTGCCGGCAGAGAAGGGGACCCGGTTACTTCCCGAAAGCTTGGGGCCAGGCTGAAAAAGGAAATGGAAACAGATGTTTCTTTGCGCGTGGAGGAAACAGATCAGCCGGAAGTATTTCTGGTAGCCGGTCGGGGCGAATTGCATTTATCCATTCTTATTGAGACGATGCGCCGGGAAGGGCAGGAGTTTCAAGTTTCCAAGCCCCAGGTTATTTTTAAACGTGAGCAGGATCAATTATTAGAGCCATATGAGTATTTATTGATCGATACGCCGGAAGACAGTGTAGGACCGGTGATGGAAAAATTGGGAGCACGTAAAGGTGAATTACTCAATATGGCGAACAATAATGGGCGGGTTCGTCTGGAATATTCTATTCCGGCCAGAGGGCTGGTAGGTTTTCGGACTGAATTTCTTACCGATACGCGTGGTTACGGCATCATGTATCATAGCTTTGACGGCTATAAAGAATATCCGGGGGAGATTAATCGTCGGCGGAACGGTGTGTTGATTGCCTGGGAAACCGGGACAACAACCACATATGGGCTCTTTGCCGCGGAGGAAAGAGGGACTCTTTTTGTGACACCGGGGGTTGACGTTTATGAGGGCATGATTATTGGGGAAAACAGCCGCGAACAAGACATTGTCGTGAATGTTTGCAAGGAAAAACAATTATCAAACATGCGTTCTTCGACCAAGGACGATACGATTAAGTTAAAGGGAGTACGCAGTCTGGCTTTGGAACAGTATTTAGAGTTTCTGGAGGATGACGAGTATTTGGAGGTTACGCCGCATTCCTTAAGACTAAGGAAAAAAGTACTGAATAAGGCCGAACGGGCCAAGTACGAAAAAAGCAGACGGACGTCTATATAATTTTGATGGAATTTTGTTTTGACCGCAAGTGGAGGCAGTGGTAAAATTAAACCAAAATAAGGTAGTTGATTTGTAAGAAAGATTGTGGCCAATGAAAAAAATTGTGTACAAGGCGTATGGAAAAATTAATCTAACTTTAGATGTTTTGGGAAAAAGGCCGGATGGTTATCACGAAGTAAGGACCATTCTGCAAGGCATCAGTCTCCATGACTTAGTTGAGCTTGAAATTACCGAAGGAGACGGCGAACAGCGCCCCAACATTCGCTTAAGCAGTAATCTGCCTCAATTAAGCACTGGGGCGGATAACCTGGCTTATCGGGCGGCAGAATTATTGATGGGGGATTTCCCGCATCTTTCCGGTCTAAAAATTCATTTGACTAAGCGGATACCCCTAGCGGCCGGATTAGCCGGAGGTAGTACCGATGCGGCTGCCACGTTATTAGGGATCAATCAATTGGCCGGACTCGGGCTGTCCCTCGCGGATTTAAGAAATTATGCGGCTCGTCTTGGTTCGGATGTACCTTTTTGTCTGGAACCTCTTACGGCCATTGGCGAAGGAAGAGGAGAGCTGATTAGGGAATGTGTGGCGGCACCGGAGCTTTGGCTGACTCTGGCGAAACCTCCTTTTAGTGTGTCCGCGCAGGCGGCTTATCAGAGCCTGGCAAAGGTTAAAATAACCGGGAGGCCGCAAACCGAGAAGGTCCTTGAGGGTTTACAAAAGAAGGACTTGAATTTAATTTACGCTAATATGGGTAATGTCCTGGAGGATGCTACTTTCTTTTTGTTTCCCCAATTGACGGATTGGAAAAAGGAAATGGAAGAGTTAGGCGCTGCTAAAGTGATGATGTCCGGCAGTGGGCCTACTCTTTTAGCTTTTTTTGGCGAGAGGGAAGGAGCGGAGAAGTTGGCCGCGTTACTTCATAAGCCGGATTGGGATATTGCGGTTGCCCGCACAACCAATCATCAGGATCTGGTCGAAAGGGTGATTTATGATGAATGAAAAACGCTTGGAAACTGTGGAACTGGACAGATTTAAGCCATTACGCGACGTTGTTTTTGAAACCTTGCGTAAAGCCATTTTAAATGGCGTTTTTAAGTCGGGGGAGCGGTTGATGGAAAAGGAATTGGCGGAGCAATTAGGGGTTAGTCGTACTCCTGTGCGGGAAGCCATTCGAAAATTAGAGCTGGAGGGTTTTCTTGTGATCCTTCCGCGGAAGGGCGCTTATGTTTCGGAAATTTCCTTTAAAGATGTGCATGAAGTCTATGAAATCCGGGCGGTTCTGGAAGCGTTGGCCTGCGGCTTGGCGGCGGAGAGAGCTACTTCGGACGAAATAGAGAAGATGGAACATTATTTATTAGAGGAGAATAAGTATCTGACTAATGATGATATTTCGCTCACGGTGAAGACGGATGTGGGGTTACATGAGCTGTTTTACAATGCTTCACGTAATGAGCGCTTAATTAATGCCTTGATCAACTTAAAGGAACAGGTTTATCGCTTACGTTCAACCTCAATTGGGCAACCCGGTCGGAAGAAAAAAAGTCTCGAGGAACATAAGGCCATCGTCGAGGCGATTGCGCAGCATAATGTCGCTTTGGCCCGCAAATTAGGGCAGGAGCATATCGAACGTGCGGAACAGGAGATGCTGCGATTTCTGAGGAGAAAAGCACAGGCCGAAAAGTGACCATAGAATCAAGGCCAACAAGTTAATGATGGTAATGATAGTAATTAATGATTTTATGAATTAATGAAGTGATGGTGATAGGGATGACTGCGGCGATTGTGCTGGCGGGAGGAGCTAATTCTTTAATTAGGCTTGGAGAACGGCTGACTGTAGAATTTGTCGTCGCTGCTTTGCAGAAATCGCGTTATTTTGATAGGGTTATTGTTGCCGGCCCGGAAGATGAACTCCGCCCAAGATATCGGGAGCAGGCACATCTGACTGTAGTCGGTGGTGGCGGCACACCCATTGATAGTTTTATGCAGGCTTATGCCTTGGTGCCGGCGGGAACTGCCCAAATTTTTGTGGCAACAGGGGATATTCCTTTACTGACAACAGAGGCGGCGGATTATTTTCTGGAGGCCTGTGCTGCTATAGAGGGAGATTTCTTTTATCCAATTGTGGATAAACAGGTCAATGAAGAAAAATACCCCGGAGTAGAACGTACTTATATCAATCTGCGTGAAGGGATTTTCACGGGGGGGAATTTATTTTTAATCAAGACGGAGATAGTACAAACATGTTTACAAGAGGCGACGAAACTTGTAAATTTGAGAAAGTGGCCGCTGGCCTTGGCTTCACATGTGGGATGGGGGCTGTTGTGGCGTTATCTGACCCGGCAATTGACTCTACCGCGGGTGGAAAAGGAAGTATCACGCTTATTAGGCGGTGTCAAAGGTGTGGGTGTGATTTGTCCATATCCTGAAATAGGGATTGATGTGGACAAAGAAAGTGATTTAGTTTTGGTGAAAAAATTTTTATGCGTGTAATTTTTTGCATGACAACCCTTTGGGTGCTATTTTTGGGGGCAAATGTCCGTAAAATCTAGACAATTCCTATATTGCAATAAATAAATATAAAAATCTTAATAAACAAAAAAGACAAGTAAATTATGGGAAATTTCTAAAAGGATAGCAGGAAAATACATTTTTATGACGAATAGGTGATATTAGTCAGCGATTTCGGGAAGGTGGTGAAGAACTTTATGAATATCACAGATATCAGAATTAGAAAAATTAATCAGGAAGGCAAGATGAAAGCGGTTGTGTCGATTACTTTTGACGATTCCTTTGTTGTGCATGATGTAAAAGTAGTTGAAGGGTCTAGTGGATTATTTGTTGCTATGCCAAGCCGAAAGACTCCTGAGGGAGAATTTAGAGATATAGCTCATCCTATATCTTCTGATGCACGTGAAGTCATTCAATCGGCTGTATTAAAGGCCTACCAAGAAGCAATTTAATGACGTCTTGTCGGAGCGCTGATAGGTTGGTGGCATTGGCCACGAAAGGTTCAGAGATTGGTTGGGAGCTTTTAAGAAAGCTCCTTTTTCTATTTTGCTTGAAAATTTTATTATAGAAATTTTATCGCCGGGAAGATGACTTCACAGGTATATTTATGATATAAATAATAGTGAGGTTGTTTTATATAAAGCGGTCTCTTAAAGCGTAAAATTAAGGAGGGGTTATCATGCATACGGTGGCTGTTATTTTGGCGGCCGGGTTAGGGACGAGGATGAAGTCAAAAACGCCGAAGGTACTGCATAAAGTTGCCGGAAAGACGATGATTTCGCATGTACTTGCTGCCCTTAGCCAAGCTGCCGTGCAAGAGATAAAAGATATTATTGTTGTGTTGGGTTATGAAGGAGAAAAGGTGCAGCAAGAGTTAGGACCGGGATATCGTTATGTTTTTCAGCACGAACAACGGGGGACCGGACATGCCTTGTTGCAGGCACTGCCTCTTTTGCAGGAGTATCAAGAGGGGACATGCCTTGTTTTATGCGGAGATACCCCTTTATTATCCGGGGAAACTCTGGAAAGGTTAAAAGAACATCACCGGAACACTAAGGCCAAGGCCACTATTCTCACGGCGAAGGTTCCCGATCCAACGGGATATGGGAGGATTATTCATAGCGCGCGGGGCATTGAGAAAATTGTGGAGGAAAAAGACGCCTCCCCCGCGGAAAAACAGCTCCAGGAGATTAATACCGGGGCATATTGTTTTGATTTATCCGTGCTCAAAGAGGGCTTAACCAGACTGACTCCCGCCAATGCGCAGGGGGAATATTATCTTACCGATCTGATTAGATTTCTGGTGGAAGGAAACGAGCGGGTTGAATCCTTTCTTCTAGCTGATTATCAGGAAGCGATGGGGATCAATAACCGGGTCCAGCTTGCCGAGGCAGAAGCCTATATGCGCCGGAAGATTTTGCGGGAGCATATGCTGCAGGGGGTCACCGTGGTGGATCCCTGTAATACTTATGTGGAAAAAGATGTCCGGATTGGCATGGATACGACGCTTTATCCGGGGGTAATACTCGAAGGGAAGACGGTAATCGGCGAAAATTGTGAGATCGGGCCGAATACACGCCTCGTCGATTCAGAGATTGGCGACCATTGTTCGGTGATCCATTCCTATTTACTGGGAGCCAAGGTTGGCCGAGAATGTACCATTGGCCCGTTTAGTTATCTCAGACCGGGGACGGAACTCGCCGAGCAGGTCAAGGTTGGCGATTTCGCCGAAGTGAAAAAATCTTATGTAGGGCGGGGCTCGAAGATTCCCCATTTATCTTATGTGGGGGATAGCATTGTCGGGGCCGGAGTAAATATCGGGGCCGGAACAATCACTTGTAATTATGACGGTGAGCACAAGAATCAGACGATCATTGGGGACGGTGCTTTTGTCGGTAGTAATACCAACTTAGTCGCGCCGATTAAAGTAGGAGCTGAGGCTTACATTGGGGCCGGTTCTACTGTGACCAAGGATATTCCGGCCGGCGCTTTAGCGGTAGCCCGCGGTGAGCAAAGGAATATTGATAACTGGGTGGCCCGCAAAAACAAAGGGAAAATACCTAGCAGGAAAAGTGAGCTGGAATAATAAAGGGAAAAATGAAAAAGAAAAATACAAACAAATTCAAGCAAAAACAGGGAGGTTAATTTTAGCATGGCCAATTACAAGTCACTAAAAATTTTCTCGGGAAATGCTAACGTGCAATTAGCACAGGAAATTGTGGAGTATTTGGGGGAAAAAGTATGTGCCGCTTCGGTAAAAACCTTTAGTGACGGAGAAATCTGTGTAGGTATTAATGAAAGCGTGCGCGGAGCGGACACTTATGTGATTCAGCCATTTTCCACTCCGGTTAACGACAATCTGATGGAGCTTTTAATTATGATTGATGCCCTGCGCCGTGCTTCGGCCAGCCGGATTACGGCTGTAATCCCTTATTATGGTTATGCCAGACAAGACCGCAAGGCCAAAGCGCGTGACCCGATTACGGCGAAGCTGGTCGCTAATTTGCTCACAGCCGCCGGAGCATCCCGGGTTATGGCGATGGATTTGCATGCTGGGCAAATTCAGGGTTTCTTCGATATTCCGGTGGATCATTTGAAGGGTGAACCGATTTTAGCCGAGTATTTTTTGAATAAAAAAATTGAGGATTTTGTGGTTGTTTCGCCTGACCTAGGGGGAGTAACCAGGGCTCGTACTTTAGCCGAACGGCTTCATGCTCCGTTGGCGATCATTGATAAACGCCGTCCACAACCAAACGTAGCGGAGATTATGAATATTATTGGTGATGTGCAGGGGAAAACAGTGGTCATGGTTGATGATATTATTGATACCGCCGGAACGATTACCATGGGCGCACAAGCCTTGAAAGATAAAGGGGCCAAAGAAGTTTACGCTTGTTGTATTCACCCTGTTTTATCCGGCCCGGCCATTGAAAGATTGGCCAACTCGGTGATCAAAGAAGTGGTTGTGACCAATACGATTCCCTTGTCGGCGGACAAGCTGATTGATAAAATTAAGGTGTTATCGACGGCACCTTTAATCGGTGAAGCCATCATCCGTATTCATGCCGATTTGTCGATCAGTGAAATCTTTAACTAATGTGATATTTGGAGGAATAGGTGATGAAATTGCTTGTGGGGCTGGGTAATCCCGGTACCCGCTACCAAAAGACCAGGCATAATGTCGGTTTCATGGTTTTGGATGCGTTGGCCGACGCCTGGGGGGTTAGAATTGAGAAAAAGCAAGGAGCAGGTCTGATCAGCCAAGCTTTTTTTGAGGGAGAGAAAGTCCTTTTGTTGAAACCCCAGACCTATATGAACAGAAGTGGCGAAGCCGTGTTGGAAACGCTGCATTATTACCGAGAGGCCATTGACGACCTGTTGGTTATTCATGATGATTTAGATATGGAGCCGGGCAGGTTGCGTTTTAAACAAGGCGGAGGAAGCGGCGGGCATAACGGCTTGAAATCAATTACCGAAATGTTGAATTCATCCGATTTTGAACGTTTGAAAATCGGAATTGGTCGTCCCCATGACGTCATCAAGACGGAAGATTATGTGCTGGGTGCTTTTTCGCCTGATGAGGGAAAAGTCATCGCCGAGGTCATTATAGAGGCGGTCAATGGGGTGAAGTATTGGTGTGGCAAAGGAATTACTGAAACGATGAACAAATTTAATTCCACTGATTTAAGCAATAATAAATAAGTTTAGCAATATATATAAGACAGGGTAACTGAATAAGCATAACTGAATAAGGAACTGTGAATAAGGCTTTGTGAATAAGGAGACTTCTCCCGGGAAATAATACAGTTTAGGTTTAGCCGGGAGGAAAAGATGACTTACGTGTGGGCAGGTCTTTTAGCGGCCGCGGGAGCTTGGATCATAAACAGGTTTGTGGTAAAGTATTTCGGTGATGCGGCCATTATTTGGATCATCCCTTGGCTTGAGGAGATTCTGAAAACGGGGATAGCCCTTGTTCTCGGAGCTAATCTTGTTTTGGCTCATGGCGTTTTTGGCTTAATTGAGGCTTCCCACGATTATATGGTTTCTCCGCGTTGGGGGTTGTGGGCGGGACTTACCGGTATCGTGAGTCACTGGTTTTATGGGTGGTTTACCGAGACGCTCTTCAAGCATACTTCTTCCTGGTTAATCAGCATCTTTTTTGCCGGGGTTCTTCATGTCTTATGGAATGATGTGATGATTCGGCTTT
>CAZVLC010000041.1:0-8773 GCA_964627885.1 uncultured Peptococcaceae bacterium | reverse complement strand
AGGTTTTTCAGAAGCGCAAGAGGTAGAGCGGCAAGTGGAGTTATTAAAAAGGGCTCCGCGCCAACAGGCAATTTGGCGGGCTTTGCAAGACAAGCCTTATTCTGCCACGGAACTAAAAAAAGAAGGTTTATATAACCGAAGTGCGCTGCAGGCATTAATCGACAAAAATTTAATCGAATGGTGCGGGGTAGGAGTCGAAAGAGAACCGTACCGGACGAAAACCACCGGGAAACGGCCCGATGCCTTGAATGCAGCCCAAGAAAAGGTGTTTAACGCTCTACGTCAAAGCCTGGAGGCGACTTCGGACCAACGAATCCAAGATATTCCGCGAAAATGGCTGCTTTACGGTGTAACCGGAAGCGGAAAGACTGAGGTATATTTACACATCATGGAGGAGGCCTTGGCGCAAGGCAAGCAAGTGCTTTATCTTGTTCCGGAAATTGCCTTAACGCCGCAGGTGGTTGCTTTACTCGCGGCTGTTTTTGGTGAACAGGTGGCCGTTTTGCATAGTGCCTTATCTCCCGGCGAACGCTATGATCAATGGCGCAAAATCAGGGAAGGACGTGCCACAGTGGTATTAGGGCCGCGTTCAGCGGTTTTTGCCCCGTTTCGGCGGCTGGGTTTGATTATTATTGATGAGGAACATGAAAACACCTATAAGCAAAACGAACCCGACCCGCGCTATGATGCCCGCATCGTTGCGGAAAAAATGGCGGATTTAACCGGTGCCATCTTAATTCGAGGATCGGCTACTCCGGCGCTTCGTTCCTTTTATGCCGCTTCCCGGGGAGAATATGGGCTATTAAAACTACCGGAAAGAGTTGAGGCGCGCCCTTTACCCGCGCTTGAAATTGTAGATATGAAAAGGGAACGGCAGGAAGGAAACAGCAGTATTTTCAGTACTAAACTATTAAACGCTTTACGCCGCACTTTTGCCGCCGGGGAACAGGCCATTTTGTTTATTAATAGGAGAGGTTTTCATACCTATGTGATGTGCCGGGAGTGTGGGAAACCTTTAGTTTGTCCCCATTGTAATATCACCTTAAATTATCACCAGACCAAGGGCCAATTAGTTTGTCACTATTGTAATTTTGTGCGGCCTCTTCCGCGTAATTGCCCGTTTTGCGGCAGTACTTATGTGCGCTATTACGGGACGGGCACGGAGCGGGTGGCTGAAGAAATGGGCCGGTTTTTTCCCGAAATCCCTTTTATTCGGATGGATACCGACACCACCCAAAGAAAAGACAGTCACAGCAAAATGCTGGAGGCTTTTCAAACGGGACAAGCCAAGGTCTTAATAGGCACGCAAATGATCGCCAAAGGGCTTGATTTTCCGCAGGTTACTTTGGTGGGGATTCTTAATCCCGATTTTTTGTTAAATATGCCTGATTATCAAGCCGGGGAGCGGGTCTTTCAACTGATGACGCAGGTAGCGGGCCGCGCCGGCAGGGGGGAGGAACCGGGAAAGGTCCTCATTCAAACTTATCAGCCGGATAATTATCTTTTTAATGCTGTGCTCAAGCAAGATTATGAAGAGTTTTACCGGCAGGAAATGGCGAATCGGCAACTACTGCAATATCCTCCTTATGCAAATCTAGCGCGTGTTTTGGTAACCGGTGCTGATGAGCGACAGGTGCGCGAACGGATTCAATTATGGGCGGAGCTGTTAAAACAACAGCAGTCTTTGTTTGAGAAAAAAGTGGAGATACTTGGTCCGGGACCTGCCCCATTAGAATTTTTGAAAAAAAGGTTCCGATATCATATAATAATTAAGAGTACGGAGTTATTACCGTTGCAAAAGTTGGCTCGCCTCATCCGGAATAAAGCTTTAGAATATGTCGGAGATAATTTGCGCACAGTGATTGATATTGAACCGCAAAGCTTATTGTAAGAGACAATGCTTTTTATATTGATTAATGAAAAGGCAAAAAAGGGAGGTAGAATTAGATGGCTGTATATAAAATCGTGGAAGAAGGGGACGAAGTTCTCCGCCTTCAGGCGAAGAAGGTGGAAACCATTACCCCGAATGTGTGTAAATTACTGGATAATCTGCGCGATACCCTGGAGGATTCCGAAACAGGCGTTGGTCTGGCCGCGCCGCAGATCGGTATTTCCAAACGGGCGATCGTCGTAAATTACGATGAGGTATTATATGAACTAATCAATCCGGAGATAACCAGTCGGGAAGGGCAAGATACCGATATTGAAGGTTGTTTGAGCCTGCCCGGGCTAATCGGTGATGTCACCAGGGCTGAAAAGGTAACGGTGAAAGGAATGAACCGGCAAGGGGAAGAAGTAAACATTAAAGCAGAAGGATATTTGGCCCGTATTTTTCAGCATGAAATTGATCATTTAGACGGGGTTTTATATATTGATAAAGCCGAAAACATCCGCAAAGCGGAGCAGTAAACCGGCAAACTGATATACGGGGATTTAAGATTTAAACGTAACGTATCAAGATCTAATTATCTAAACGTATCAAGATAAAAAAGGTGGAGTAACTTAATGACACGGATAGTATTTATGGGTACACCGGAATTTGCCGTTACGACATTGGAAAAACTGTGTGCAAGCAGCGATCTGAATGTTGTAGCTGTGGTAACCCAGCCTGACCGCCCCAAGGGGAGAGGAAGGCAATTACATTTTTCCGCGGTAAAAGAAAAAGCCTTGGCATTAGGACTGACAGTTTTACAGCCTGAACGGGTCAAGGAGGAAGCGTTTCTGCAACAGTTGCGCGAATTAAGGCCGGATTTAATTATTGTGGCGGCTTTTGGGCAAATTTTGCCGGAGCAAATATTGCAGCTTCCATCCTATGGCTGTCTCAACGTCCATGCTTCTTTACTGCCCGCTTACCGTGGCGCTGCACCGATTCAGCGCGTTTTATTGGTAGGTGAGGAGAAGACCGGAATTTCCATCATGCTCATGGATAAAGGTTTAGACACGGGAGATGTTCTGGCGCAGGAAGAAGTAGCTGTTTCACGCGAAATAAATTATGGGCAGCTTCATGATCTTTTAGCCAAAATTGGGGCTGAATTATTAAGTAGAACGATCCCCGCTTGGCTGGCCGGTGCCATTAAGCCTGTTCCCCAGCAAAGCATTACGGCAAGGGAGCCCAGTTACGCATCACCGCTTCGCAGGGAAGATGAAATAATCTCCTGGGCAAACCCGGCGGAAATGATATATAATCAAATCAGAGGTTTAGCTCCCTGGCCGGGGGCTTATACGGTTTTTCAGGACAAACCCTTGAAGCTTTGGGATAGTGGTATCTATTATCAAGGTGCTTCCGGGCACGCCAACGAAGCGTTGGTTAAAGCTCCGGGAACAGTCTTAACCTTAGTTAAAGGTCAAGGATTTGTGGTGCAAACGGGAGCAGGCTCTCTTTTAATTAAAGAAGTACAACCTGTCGGCAAAAAAATAATTTCGGCCCAGAGTTTTTTAAACGGGTATCATCTTGAGGTGGGTTATGTCTTTAACAATTTCCAAGCTTAATCAAAAAGACGAGAATAAAGCAAAAAAAAGGGTGATTATTGGCCTGTTGGTGGGTAGTTTGATGCTCATTGTAGGTCTTGTGACTTTTGCGTGGTGGCTTGTCTCGTGGCGGCAACTTTTCTTAAATAAGTTTATCTTAACAATCATTACCACAGTATTGCTGATTTTCTTCGTGCTTCTTGGGGTAGGACTGTTAGGCTTGATCTGGAGCTTGTGGCGGTCCAAAGAACTTCCTTCTTTACAGCGGGCCATGCATACGGCAATCAACGTCCTTTACCCTTTTGCCCTAAGACTTGGTGTGGTCATTGGGCTCGATCAAGAAAAAATCAAAAATTCCTATATTCAGGTTTCTAATCAATTAGTAAGAACGCAGACAAAGCGGGAAGTCTTTGAAAAAGTTTTGATTTTAGCCCCCCATTGTTTACAGTGGGTGCAATGCCCTCATAAGATCACGATAAACGTATATAATTGTAAAGGATGCGGTAAATGCCTGATTGGTGATTTGATTAAACTGGGTCAAAAGATGCAGGCTGAATTAGTGGTTGTTACGGGAGGCACGATTGCGCGAAAGATGATAAAACAAATACGGCCCGATGCGGTTGTGGCTATTGCTTGCGAAAGGGACCTGACCAGTGGAATTCAGGATGTTGCAGGTTTGCCGGTATATGGCGTGGTAAATGAGCGGCCGGAAGGGCCATGTGCCAATACCAGGGTTGATTTAGCCAAAGTTGAGGAGGCGATCAGGTTTTTTCAGCATAAGCCTGTAACTGAAAGCCAAGCCCAAGCACAAGCAATTGAGAACGAGATTAAAGAAGTATAATGTACATTAATAAAGAAGAAGGTTTACTGAGAAAATAAGGGAGGTTTTGATGAATAATGTTTATGCCTTTTTTTGACCCCACAATGTTGATAGTGTTACCGGGTTTATTGCTGGCAATGTATGCTCAGATGAAGGTGCATTCTACATTCAGCCGCTACTCGCAGGTACGCTCGCAAACCGGGATGAACGGGGCCCAAGCGGCCAGACAAATCTTAAATGCCCAGGGACTTGATAATGTTCCGGTGGAAATGATTGAGGGCGAACTTTCCGATCATTATGATCCGAGAGATAAGGTGTTACGTCTTTCCCGGCCGGTATATAGCGGTTCTTCCGTAGCTTCGCTGGGCGTGGCGGCGCATGAAGCCGGTCATGCCATTCAGCATGCCACCGGTTATTTTCCGCTGAATATCCGTAATAGCCTGGTTCCTGTGGCAAATTTCGGCTCCATGTTATCTTTTCCGTTGTTTTTAATTGGCTTTTTGATTAGCCCTTCCTTAGTAAAAGCAGGATTGTGGTTGTTTTCAGCGGTAATCATTTTTCAGGTTGTGACCTTGCCGGTGGAATTTAACGCGTCAAATCGCGCTGTGGCCTTATTAGAAGGACATAATTTTATCAGTGGGGCAGAAATAACCGGGACGAAAAAAGTATTGAGTGCAGCCGCCCTGACTTATGTGGCTGCCGTGTTGGTTAGTTTATTGCAATTGGTTCGTCTGCTGTTAATCTCCGGACTTTTAGGGAACAGGGATGAGTAGATGGAAGCCAGAGAAGCAGCGTATCGGGTTTTAGGGGAAATTGAACAGGGCGCATATGCTAATTTAGTTTTGGATGAATTCCTACGTCGGGAGAAAAGTCTGAAGGCGATCGATAGAGGGTTGATTACCGAGCTGGTTTATGGGACAGTGAAATACAGGGGCAGATTAGATTGGCTAATTGCGCAAACCGTGCAGAAAGTGGAGAAATTAGCAATGGGCCCCCGAATTTTACTGCGCCTTTCTTTTTATCAATTACTTTTTATGGATCGTATTCCGGCTTTTGCGGTGACGAATGAAGCCGTTCGGCTGGCCCGGAAACTGTTTCATTCCGGTGTTGCTTCGTTGCTCAACGGGGTGTTGCGCAATTATTTACGTAATCCGCAAAAAGTGGTTTTGCCCGTTCCGGCGGAGAACCCCTTGGCTTATTTGGAGGTAGTCTATTCCCATCCCCGGTGGATGTTAGAACGCTGGCTAAAGCGGTACGGCTGGGACAACACCGTTAAATTGTGTGAGTTTAACAATGCTCCGGCTGAATTGTGGATTAGAGTGAATACCTTGCGTTGTTCGCCGGAACAGCTGGTGGAGCAACTAATGGCGGAAGGATGCACTGTGGCAAGGAGCACGCATGTTCCGGAAGGAATTCTTTTAAAATCAACGTCTCCGCTCGCAACTTTGCCCAGTTTTCAGGACGGACTTTTTACAGTGCAGGATGAAAGCTCCATGTTGGTAGCGCATATAGTCAGTCCAAAGCCGGGGATGGAGGTGCTGGACGTTTGCGCCGGGCCAGGGGGAAAGACGACCCATCTGGCGCAACTAATGGGCAACAAAGGAGCAATACTCGCTTGTGATATCCATGAACATCGGACAAGGTTAATCGAGGAAAATGCGGAGCGTCTTGGGATCAAGATAGTGCAGACGATGGTCGGGGATGCATCAATGCTTGACGGTCAATTGGAGCGTCAGTATCCATTAATTTTAGTTGATGCTCCCTGTTCGGGGCTGGGTGTCTTGCGGCGGAGACCCGATGCCCGCTGGCGGAAAGAACCGGCGATAATCGCGGAATTAGCCGTATTACAGGGGAAAATATTGGAAAGCAGCTATCAGCTACTGGCGCCCGGGGGAAGGATGATTTACAGTACCTGTACGATCGAACCGGAAGAAAATAGCCATGTTATTGAAGCTTTTTTGCAGAAGCATGCCGATTTATCCCGTCTTGATTTGACGACATATTTCCCCTCTGTGCCAAGGGATGAAAATGAAAGAGCCGAATTGGTTAAGGGGCAAAGGCAGTTTTTACCCTTTCAGGATGGCATGGAAGGTTTTTTCATTGCGGGTGTTCTAAAGAGGGAAGCGCGATAGATGATGATGACAAGGAACAATAATCCGTTAGAGGGGAAGAGTATGGAAGAACAGCGGCCGGAGATAAGAGCCTTAACAAGTGAAGAAATGATGACGGCGATGGAGAAGATTAACGAAAAACCCTTTCGGGGCAAACAGATTTTTCACTGGGTGCAGAATGCAGGGGTTCAGTCCTGGGAGGATATGCGCAATTTGTCTAGTCCGCTGCGTGATAAACTGGCTGATTATTTTTGCTTACACCCTCTAAAATTATTGCTTGAACAGGTCAGCCAAGACGGAACCCGGAAGTATTTATGGGAATTGCCGGATGGGAATCGCATTGAAAGTGTTTTACTCTTTCATGGGGGCGATTTTACCAGAAAGCATACTACCCTGTGCGTTTCTACGCAGGTGGGTTGTCCGATGGGCTGCTCCTTTTGTGCTACCGGGAAACTAGGTTTGACCAGAAACCTTTCCGTAGGAGAAATCGTCAGTCAAGTATTGGATTGCCTCAATTTATGGCAGGATGAATCCTTTAAAATCAATAATTTGGTTTATATGGGAATGGGAGAGCCACTTTTAAACTTGCCTGCTGTCCTAAAAAGTATTAAACTATTGAATCATGAGGATGGTCAAAATATCGGGATACGTCGAATTACGGTATCAACTTGCGGACTGGTTCCGCAGATTGAACAATTAGCCGCGGAAAATCTCGATTTGGTCTTAGCGGTTTCGCTTCATGCGCCCAATAACGCCTTGCGCAACCAGATTATGCCGGTAAACAGCACTTATCCGTTAGAGGATTTATTAGAAGCTTGTCGGTATTATATTAGTAAAACGGGTCGGAGAGTCACCTTTGAATATGCCTTGATTCAAGGCTTCAATGACGGGGTGAAGAATGCCCGGGAATTAGCGGCGTTATTAAAGGGGCTGAAGGCTAATCTCAATTTGATCCCGGTTAATAATACAGTGGAAAGTAAATATCAAAAACCATTGGATGAGGAGATTAAAAAGTTTCTCAAGATCTTAAAGCAAGAAGGGATAGAGGCAGTAATCAGAGAAGAAAAAGGCAGTGACATTGCCGCGGCTTGTGGCCAATTGGCCGGCACGATGAAGGCGAGGTGAAGGTATGGAAGCGTTCGCGTTAACGGAAATCGGAAAAGTAAGAAAAGAAAATGAAGACAGTTATTTAAGCTCCACGGATGCAGGCGTTTTTAGCGTTGCCGACGGGATGGGCGGCTATGCCGGAGGACAGGTGGCCAGTAGTATTGCGATAAGGGTTCTCCAGCAGGAAATACCTTCGCAGCCGTGCCACGCGGAGACAAACTATGGGGAATTGCTGTTGCATGCTTTGCAGAAAGCCAATAGTATGATTTTTGAACAAGGAAAAGAAGAGAAATATTTAGGGATGGGCACTACCGTTACGGCGGCAATGATCAGGTCCGACCGTTTGTGGATAGCTCATATCGGAGATAGCCGTGCCTATTTATGTCGCGAAGGACATACCTGCCAATTAACACAGGACCATTCTCTGGTCAATGAGCTGTTGCAACAAGGAGAATTAACCTTGGAAGAGGCCCAGAATCATCCGCGTCGTAATGTTTTAACCAGGGCTTTAGGGGTTAATGAACAGCCGGAAATTGATTTAATGGAAGTACCGCTTCAGAATGATGATTTATTGTTACTGTGCACCGATGGCTTGTATAATCAGCTTAATATGGAAGAACTAGAGAGTATTTTGGCTTTAGATGAAAGCCTGCAGTTTAAGGTAGAGAAAGTAGTAAAATTGGCGCTGGAGCGTGGCGGTAATGATAACATTACGGCTGTGCTTGTCCGATATGAATGTGCAGATAAATCATCTCTGAGTATTTCTGCGGGGAAGAGGTGAGAAAGTGGCCGGAAAGATTTTAGACAATCGCTATGAAATATTGGAACAGGTTGGCGGCGGTGGAATGGCGTTGGTTTATCGGGCCAGAGATATTTACCTGAATCGGACCGTTGCGATCAAATTTTTACGGGAACAGTTTACCAGTGATGAGGAATTTGTCTCTCGTTTTCGCCGCGAAGCACAGGCCGTAGCTAGCCTTTCCCATAATAATATTGTGAGTATCTATGATGTAGGTCATAGTGGTGATACTTATTATCTGGTTATGGAAATGGTGGAAGGGCGTAATCTCAAAGAATTAATTAAGGAAAAGGGGCCCTTACCGCTTGAACAAGCCGTTGATATCGCCAGACAGATTTGTGATGCCTTAGAGCATGCTCATGAGCACCGGATTATTCACCGTGACATTAAGCCCCACAATATCATTATTACCACGGCTGGTGTGGTGAAAGTAACCGACTTTGGTATTGCCCGCGCCGTTTCAACAGC
>CAZVLC010000040.1:0-8793 GCA_964627885.1 uncultured Peptococcaceae bacterium | reverse complement strand
AATCGCGATAAATCTTTTTTCCGGTCGGTCACTTGGGCTCGCTTCCGGATTTTCTTTAACCAGCTTAGCCGTGGCATCGGCAAACTTCTTGGTACCTTCCGGTTTGAATTTTAAACTGACGTAAGACTCTCCTGTATTAGGATCTTTTGCTTCCTGCGCATCCTCCAAATCTTTCCCTGTTAAGACCACTTCACCATCCATGGTGCGAAATTCCAATTGTGCAATTTTTCCAATTAAATTAATCGCCGCATCAGGGTCCTCTACCCCGGGAATTTCAATTAAAACGCGGTTCTGTCCTTCCTTTTGAATAATCGGTTCGGTTACGCCCAATGAATCCACACGCGTACGCATGATTTCAATAACTTGGTCAATATCTCTATCAGTCACAGTACCCTGGGCCTGTAGTCTTACTTGCACGCCACCCTTAAGATCCAATCCTAATTTTAAGTTTTCCTGAATAGGATTTGCAGCAAAAATAGCTCCTCCAATTATCAGGGCCACAATAATGATTAGAGAAAATACCTTCTCCCACCTCATCTTCGGCCTCTCCTCCTTAATGTTCATAATAAATTTATCATACTGAATTATTATATTCTCATGTTAAAGGCTTGTCAACTAAAGCAGTTTGGCCCCGTTAATCACAATGGAAAACCCGCAGTTTAGAAAATTCGCCGCACGACGGCACATAAGCATTCTGGTCATAAAAATTTCAAAATACTCAATAACCGGGACAATACGCTGATCAATATCAAGCACCAGCGTAAAAACCCGCTGTTCACCATCAACAACTAATTCAGAGCTCTTCACCGCAAAATTAACCCGATCATGAATATCAAAAGTGGAAAAATCCTTATTCCGCACCCGTTCACGCTGTACATCGGTTTTATCAGCAAGAACTAATGCTGCCGTAATATAATTGACAATTTGGCCTTCGCCTTCATCATGATTACCGATTGCTCCGATGATCGGTCCGATCTCCCGGCTCTCCATCCCCAGCTTCTTTAAGATGTTATAAGCCAGCAGCGCCCCAGTTTGGTTATGATTAAACCGGCAAATCACGTTACCGATATCATGCAAATAACCGGCAATGGCTCCTAATTCAGCTTCCCTGTCCGAATAATGCAAGCTTTGTAAGATTTCCCTAGCCTTTTCCGCCACTAAATTAACATGACGAAAACTGTGCTCCGTATAACCCATCTTGTCTAAATGTTCATTGGCTATTTCAATAAAACACTGTGCTTCCATATCCTGCTTAACCTGTTCCAAGGATACTACCATCTAACAGCACCCCTAATCCTATTCTTCCTTTTTCCCATCTACCTCCAAAAAGCTCACAGCCTCACGTTGCATCTTCAATACGACATTAGGGGCAACCTCTAACTTCATCGTTGATTCCTTTAAAGAGTTGATTTTTCCGTAGATGCCGCCAACGGTGACAATTTTATCCCCTACTTTCAAGCTATCCAGCATTTCCTGCCGTTGTAACCTCATCTTTTTTTGGGGTCTCACCACAGTAAAATACATTAAAAAAATCAATACCACCAATAAACCAATATTAACCGCAAAACCTTCCATTGAACTAAGCCCTCCTTCTCCTTATCTAAATTAACAATTTATCTCAATCTTAACCTTTTCTCTCTCCAGTGACAAGACCTAATCTCCTAATCCGTTTTGACACATTCCGTCTTTCCGCCATCATATCGGTCATAGAACTCCCGGCGAAAATCTAATAAACAATCAGCAGCAATGGCTTCCCGAATCTGCCTCATTAAACTAACCAAAAAATATAAATTATGGTAAGAGGTTAACCGCAAGCCCAATATTTCACCTGTATTAAATAAATGCCGAATGTAAGCCCTGGTGAAATTACGGCAGGTATAGCATTCGCAATGATGATCCAACGGGGTAAAATCATTTTTGTAAACCGCATTACGGATCGTCACCCGTCCTTCCGCAGTAAAAACTGTCCCGTTGCGGGCAATTCTGGTCGGTAAAACACAATCAAACATATCTACTCCCCTGATGGTACCTTCAATTAAATAATCAGGAGACCCGACTCCCATTAAATAACGCGGTTTATCCTTAGGCAAAAGAGGAACCGTGTGTTCAAGGATTTCATAACTAAGGGGCTTCGGTTCACCTACGCTTAAGCCTCCAATCCCGTACCCGGGGAAATCAAGAGAAACTAAATCCCGGGCACTAATCGCCCTTAATTCAGGATACATCCCCCCCTGAACAATCCCAAACAACGCTTGATCAGCTTTATTATGAGCCTTCCGGCAACGTTCCGCCCAACGTGAGGTTCTTTCCATCGCTAGTTTTGTATAAGCAAAATCCATCGGATAAGAAACACACTCATCAAAAGCCATGGCAATATCTGCCCCTAAAGCCATTTCAATCTCCATCACTTTTTCCGGGGTAAAAAGATGTTTAGAACCGTCAAGATGTGAACGAAATTCAACCCCTTCCTCCATAATTTTTCGCAAATCACCGAGACTAAAGACCTGAAACCCCCCACTATCCGTGAGAATAGCCCCATCCCAATTCATAAAGCGGTGCAAACCCCCGGCTTGTTTTACTAATTCATGTCCGGGCCGCAGGTATAAATGATAAGTATTACTTAAAATAATTCCCGCTCCAAGCTCCTTTAATTCCTGAGGGGACAGAGTTTTCACGGTGGCTTGGGTCCCTACCGGCATAAAGACCGGAGTATCAATCACCCCATGCGGAGTATGAAGTTTCCCTAAACGAGCCCGTGATTCCTTACTTTCCTTGAGCAATTCATAGGTTACTGCAGCTGCCAAGATAAATCCTCCCTTAATATTCGTTTCTCCGTTAGCCGGCGGTTAAACTATGAACATTGCATCCCCAAAACTGAAAAAGCGGTATCTTTCCCGCACCGCCTCGGCATAAGCCTGCATTATCTGTTCACGCCCGGCTAAGGCACTGACTAACATAATTAACGTAGATTTGGGTAAATGAAAATTGGTGATGAGCCCGGAAATCACTTTAAATTCGTATCCGGGGTAGATATAGATATCGGTCCATTCCCGACCTGCCCATATTTTTCCATCCGCGAAAGCACTTTCCAGGGCCCTGGTTGAGGTAGTCCCCACCGCAATAATCCTTCGTTTCTCAATTAAGGCCCGATTAATCTGCTCCGCTGCCTGCGCCGTAATCTCATAATACTCCTGGTGCATCTTATGCTGCAGAATATCCTCTTCCTTCACGGGACGAAAAGTACCCAACCCAACATGAAGTAATATCTCCACCCATTCTACCCCTTTGGCTTGCAACTCCTTGATTAACGCCGGGGTAAAATGCAGCCCTGCCGTTGGGGCCGCTGCCGAACCAGGCTCTTTCGCATAGACGGTCTGATATCTTTCCGGGTCTGCCAGTTCCTTTTTAATATATGGAGGAAGAGGTACCTGTCCCAAATGACTGAGTATTTCTTGAAAAATACCCGTAAATTCAAACTCCATAATTCTTCCACCTGAAGCAGTGGTCTCAATCGGTATACCGATTAATTCTCCGGCCCCGAAAATAATGCGGGTGCACGGCTTTACTCTTTTCCCCGGCCGGACTAATACCTCCCACTGTTTCTGCCCCAACTGCCGCAACAAAAAAACTTCGATTAATGCCCCCGTCCCTTCCTTCCGGCCAAAGAGCCGTGCCGGAATGACCCTTGTATTGTTACTTACGAGCACATCGCCTTCCCGTAAATAGGTGAGTATCCCCGAAAAATACCGATGTTCCAACTTTCCTGTATCTTGATGTACCACAAGGAGCCGGGAACGTTCACGGTCAGGAAGAGGCTCCTGTGCAATCAACTCCTCCGGCAAATCGTAATCAAATTCCGAAATATGCATAAAAAGGTTCCCTTCTCTCCGTTTAGCCTGTTGTTACTAAGTTTTTTACTTTTTATGGTCGATATTGACTAATTGTTAATTTACCGTCAAACCGATCCTGATTATAGAAATGCTCAATAATACTGCGGTAATTTGTCCCGTTTAAGGCCATGCCCCGTGCTCCCCACTGACTCATTCCCAAACCATGTCCGTTCCCTTTTCCTTTGATGGTGACCGAACTAAAAACTTTAGGTACGGTTTGCAACCCATCAGCCCCCAAAACATAGTAACTCCCATTATTGCCATTTAACTTGGTCTTATAACCATCCGCATTCACAGCATAAAAGTTAGTTGTATTGTTACAATTATCCGCCGTGCCAAAAGCATTCCAAACCTTGACCGTGGAATCACTGATGATTTCAAACAACGTACTTTTGAGGCCCAAAACAGTACGAATATTATCTTTGAAAAAGCTCTTCGTTTCCCGAGTTCCTACAATATCCAATTGAGTTACTCGCCCAGAAACAGTCTGTTTAGTAGAGTATTCCCTTGTCTGAGGATCAATAGCCCAACGTTTCACGATAATATCATAGATTTCCCCCACATTAACACTGCTAGCCAATTGCTTTTTTAACTCTTGCCTGGTCATGGTTTTTTCCCATTGATAAGTTTCACCGGCCCATCCGGACTCCTGAAAAGGCTGACCGGCCAGAATATCCTCAGGAGTAGCAACCGGCTGAATATAAGGGAATGATTCGGACCACACATTTTCACAGGCCTCCGTGTTTCCCCCGGAATTACTATGAAAAAATGCCTGAATAAGCTGTCCGTCATAATAAATCACCTGCCCACGGGTTTCGTCCACAGCTTGCTTCGCCAGCGGGCTGCTTAATACCTCTGTATCATAACCGCCATACACCTGCCAGCGCGTATTAATACCCATATCATAATTTAATTGCGGATGTTGTTTCGAAAACAAAGCATAAGTACGCGACACAATCGCCTGTGCCTTATAAGCTTCCTTCGTGGCTCCTTGCCCCATTTCGGCACCGACCACCCCATAAAGATACTGTTCAACATCAATAAGATTAATGAATTGTAGTTTGCCTTGAAAATTACTGATCAGCAGATCGCCCCGATAGCGTTTATTCTTAAAGGTAAAAGCATTCAGCCCGGCGTTGTTTTTCTGCCGTAAGAGGAGCATGGAACTGCCTAAACGACCATCCGGCACTCCATTGGTCGAAATCTGGATGTTATTCACTCCGGCAGGTGCCACCACCCATTTTAAGTTTGCCGAATCTGTACTAAAAACCTGTTGCGTAATATAATCCACCAATTCATAGCTACCTTCGGCAACGGAAAATTCTGCAGAAATCAAATCAGTCCCCAGCGCGACCCGCAAAGAAGTTGGCTCAGTCAAAAGCTGAGCCCCTATTAAATTGGATGTTTGTATCGTGAGTAACACAGAAACAAGCAAAAATACGACCGTTAGAGAAAAAATATGCAGTTTTCGCGTTCTTAAGCAGAATCTCAATGGATTACCTCCTCAAGGCAATGTTTTATAGAGAAACATATAAACTGCCTGCATCGCTTCTTGGCAGACTAATGCTCTCATCTTTGTTCGACAAAAAGAAGACTCATTCCTTCCTCATGGCACTATTTTTTTACAAAAAAAAGACATGGGGATGTATTAATACGGACAAACATTAATACATCCCCATGAGGCTAGCTTGGTAAAACTAAGAAATTAAAAGCGTAGATCTCTTTCACCCTGGCGAATACGGGAAAGATATTCAATTGCCCTAGCCCGTTGCTTTTCATTAGGCACATTTTGGATCTCCTGATCAATCATTTGCCGACCCATCCCCTTTAACTCATCATCCGCATAGTCATTCAGATATTCCTCAAAAGTAAATAAAGCATTAGGCAAACAACAATTAGAAATTTGCCCCGATTTAGCCAGCGGCATAAAACGATCACCCGTTCTGCCCTCGCGATAACAAGCGGTACAGTAACTAGGCACATAGCCATCCTTAACCAAGCCTTTGATCACCTCAAGCGGTTTGCGGTGATCAGCCAGATCAAATTGCGGCTTTTCCTCCGCCCCGTTTTTCTCTACCACGTTCTTATCCATATTCTCCTTCTGCTTCTGCGCATATCCGCCCACCCCAACGCAGGAGCCGGCACTCATTTGCGAAACACCCACTTCCAAAAGCTCCTTCCGGAATTCGGCACTCTCTCTGGTGGAAAGAATCATACCGGTATACGGAACAGCCAAACGAATCGTTGCCACAATCTTTTTAAAGTCACGGTTATTCACTAAATAAGGGAATTCATCATAATTAACCCCCTCCGCAGGCAATAAACGCGGAACAGAGATGGTATGAGGCCCGACCCCGTGTGCTGCCTCTAAATGTTCGGCATGCATCAACAAAGCCACTGTTTCATAATGATATTCATATAAGCCATATAAGGGGCCAATCCCCACATCATCAATTCCACCCTGTACCGCCCGATCCATCGCTTCCGTATGCCATTCATAATTACGTTTCGGCCCACAGTGGACATCAAGATAGGTCGGTTTGTGATAGGCTTCCTGGAACAAGATATACGTACCGATCCCGGCTTCTTTCAATTTGCGGTAATTCTCCACAGTCGTCGCGGCAATATCTACATTAACACGCCGAATTGCCCCGTTTACGAATTTTTCATTATAAATAGTTTTGATACATTCTAATACATATTCGATCGGGCATTTTGCATCATCTTCCCCAAATTCCAACAGAAGCCTTTTATGCCCCATCGCCTCCAACGCCCGGACTTCAGCCTTTACTTCTTCCTGCGAGAGCTGTAGCCTGCTGATTTTATTACTGCATTTATAACCACAGTATTTGCAGTTATTCACGCAGTAATTGGACAGGTATAAAGGGGCAAAAAGCACAATCCTTTTGCCATAGATTTTTTCTTTAACCTCACGGGCCAAGGCAAACATTTTCGCCAGGGTTTCGTCATCATCCACTTCCAGCAAGACAGCGGCTTCCCGATGAGATAAGCCTTTATACTCCCTGGCCTTGGCAAGAATACGCGCAATTTTCTCTTTGTTTTGGGCTAACTTTTTAGCCTCGCCAATTGACGCTAAAACCTCTTCATCCGCAATAAATTCATTTGCATCCATCGATTTGACATTATACATTGATATAAACCCCTTTCTTTTGTAAGCTCATCAGCTTCTTGGTTAATTTCTAACTTCAATAATCCCCTCTATCCACTACTGTAGCGTAGCCAATTTTTTGCAGGCGCTTCTGCAAGCAATCACAACATTCTGCCGCTTCTTCACCGGTACAAATTTTATTGTCATAAATCAAGTACTTCTTTCTTACCTGCACCGGAGAAAGGTTAGGCATCACGACATTAGCCCCGGCTAATATCCCTAATTCTCTCCCTTGGGGATGAATGGTTCCTAACGCTGTGGTCGCCGGAATTAGCGCCTGCGGGAACATTAGCCGCAATATCCCCAATAAAACTAAAGTTAAGTCTAACCTGCCCGTCGGAAAAGCGGAAAAAGGCGTTTCCTGATGAGGAATAAACGGCCCGATCCCGATCATCTCCGGTTGCAGCTTCTGCATAAACAATAAGTCCTCCGCGATATATTCCATCGTTTGATAAGGTGACCCCACCATAATCCCGGTACCAATCTGATACCCAATTTTCTTTAGATCGGCCAAACAACGCTGCCGCTTATCCGCACTTAAACCGCCCGGATGAAGCAGCGTATAATGAGCTGCATTAGCCGTCTCATGTCTTAAAAGATACCGGTCTGCTCCCGCCTTAAACAAGTTTAAATACTCTTGATAGCTTTTCTCCCCGATGGAAAGCGTGATGGCACAATCGGGATAAGCTCGGCGAATCGCTGATACAATACCCAGCATTTTCTCCTCGGTATACCAAGGGTCTTCCCCTCCTTGTAAAACAAAAGTTCGAAAACCGAGAGCATATCCCTGTTCACAACAAGCCATTATTTCTTCCGGAGTCAAGCGGTACCGCTCGGCATGCAAGTTGCTTCTTCTAATTCCGCAGTAATAGCAGTCGTTTTTACAGTAGTTCGTAAATTCAATTAACCCTCGCTTGTAGATACTTTTGCCGAAATGATTGTCCGCTACTGCCCTGGCTTTTTCCGCAAGATACTTTTGGTCTTCTTCTTCAAAGTTGGTGAGAAAAGTAATCAATTCGGTCTTGCTGAGTACTCGATCTTGGGCTAATTGCTCAACCAGACGTTTCATCGTTGCTCACCTCTGTCTTCTCAAAGGAAGGCAATTTTGAATAAACAGTTTTCGCACTGACATTTGGCAGCATCCCGATTTTCCCTGATAAAGCACTAATCATCTCATTCGGGGCATCCATCACAATACTGATAATCGAAACACCTCTTTTTTGGTAAGGAATCCCCATCCGTCCAATAATGTACTGACTGTAATCATGTAAAATTTTGTTCAGCTTCTCAATGCATTCAGGATTTTCCACAATGATGCCAATCACAGCAATACGCGTATCTGCATTAACCATTTACCATTCACCTCCATTAAAATATAAAAAATCCTTGCACCGGAAGGCACAAGGATAGTATTTCACCACAAAAAACCACTATTTCCTTGCCTTCACAGTCGGGACGAACCCTCATGAATCAGCACAATTTGTTTTTAAGAAATAATCACAAGCCTTGCTGAAAGGGAAACCCTCGCAGCTTGGCAACAAGATTATTATTTTTTACTTACGTTTATTATATCTTTCCTGCGAAAATATATCAATGAACATTTTTGCCCTGCTTATTTTTTTCATCAGCCTTTTTTTCAGCGGCCTCTTTTTCCTTACTCTTGTTATCATTGCTTTTGTTTTCATTAGCCTTGTTTATTCTTTCTGGTTTCATTCTGCTCGTCGAGGCATTTTT
>CAZVLC010000039.1:0-8889 GCA_964627885.1 uncultured Peptococcaceae bacterium | reverse complement strand
GGGATATTGGAATATTAAATAATACCTTAAATTAACTTTATAATAATACGGAAGACCAAACAAAAGGTCTTCCTTTTTTATGAAAACTCATTGTTTTGGCAGATTTTACTTGTATAATCTGAAAATCTAGGCTAAACTATCTTTAATAAAACACCTCGCGGTAATACTACCTATAAGAGAAATAATAAGTTGAAAGAAGGATTAAAACGTAAATGAACAGTAAAATTAAAATCGTCACAGACAGTACCGCTGATCTGCCGATGGAATTTATTAAAGAAAATAACATAACTGTGATTCCGCTTTACGTTAATTTTCCCGGGAAAACTTACCAAGATAGAATTGATCTCCATCCAAAAGAATTTTATCCGCTGCTGGAAAAATCCAAGGATAACCTGCCCAAAACATCTACTCCTTCGGTAGATGATTTTCTGAAAGCCTATCAGGATATCATCCACCAAGGCTATGAAATTCTCTCCATCCATATTTCCACCGGATTAAGCAGTACTGCCGCAATGGCTGAATCTGCCGCCCGCAGTTTTAAAGAAAAAATCGAAATATTTGATTCAAAATCAATTAGTCTTGGAATCGGTTTACAGGTTCAATCAGCAGTCGAGATGATTAAAAAAAACCTGGGGATGGAAACCATTGTGGAGAAGTTAACCGAAGTCCGCAAGCGTACCGAAGTACTCTTTTGCGTAGACACGTTGGAATACCTACAAAAAGGCGGCCGCATCGGAAAAGTGGCTGCTCTCTTGGGGACGATCTTAAATATAAAACCAATCGTCAGAGTAGAAAATGGCATCTATGTCCCAGCAGACAAGGCCCGCAATCAAAAACAAGCTCTTGTGAAAATGGTCGAATTCATGCGCAAAACTGTCGATGAAAAATTACCCGAACAGATCGCGATCGCCCATGGCTGCGCCGAAGAATCCGCACAATCTCTTAAGAATCTTGTGGAAGACACTTTCGGTATCAAAATCACTTTCTTTCAAGAAACAGGCCCTGTGATCGGTGTACATACAGGGCCGGGAACAATTGGGATTGCTTTTACCTATTAATGCTTATTTTCCATGAATAGAGCTACCGCCAATAAATTCACGCAAAATCGAATTCAACGGCACATTCTGCTCAGAAACCTCCGGAAAACATACTAACAACTGTAGTAATCTCCGTGCATCGCAATATTCCTTTTCTTCAACGCTTACCGCATTTAATAATGGGTAAGCATATTTTTTGAGCACACCAAGTTCATAAATCAGTGAAGAATTAAACATAATATCCGCTTCTTCTTGGAACGGGAAGATATTCTTTTCTTCTCCGCGCCGCACCGACGGCCAGAGCTTTAAGGTCCCCAAGGCTGTTTGTCCGCGGAAACGGTAATCACGGACAATCCTTCTGATTAAGCGCGTATCGGTGGTGGGAATGCGGTTATGATTATCGATACTGATCTGGGTCAAGGCGCTGATATAAATCTTATATTTATTTTCCCTGTTCACCGCGGAAGTCAACTTTTCATTTAAGCCATGGATGCCTTCAATAATAATCGGATGTCCTTGACTTACCTGAATCTTATGACCAATCCACTCCCGGCTGCCTGATTTAAAATTGAAAACCGGTGTTTCTACAGCCGCTCCGGCGATTAACTCTTGTAGATGTTCGTTGAAAAGCGCCAGATCAATCGCTTCCAAAGCTTCAAAATCTATTTCACCCCATTCATCACGAGGGGTTTGCTCACGGTTAACGAAATAATCATCCAGGGAAATTTTAATCGGCTGTAAACCCAAGACTCTTAACTGAATCGCTAAACGTTGGGCAAAAGTTGTTTTCCCGGAAGAAGACGGTCCGGCTATTAAGATCAGTCTTAATTTTTCCCGTTGATTATAAATATCATCGGCAATCGAGGCAATCTTCTTTTCCTGCAGTGCTTCCGCAATATGAATCAAGCTGGTTGCTTCTTGCGGGGCCTGATTAAAAAAGCAAAATAGTCCTGCTAAATTACTGATCCCCAAGATAGTGGCCCATTCCTCGGACTCCCGAAAAACTTGCCCTAATTTAGGTAAATTGGGATAAGGCGCTACCTGGGAAGGATTCCAGGGGGCCGGAAAACGCAGTATAAAACCCTTCGCATAAGCTTCCAGTTTAAAAACGGATACTCTCCCACTATCAGGAGCCAGAAACTGATAGGAATAATTTGAATATGAGCCCGCGGAATAGATCCGAATCTTTTTCCAAGCTAATTCCTCTATAAAAGCAACCTTTTCCTGATGTCCCTGGGCCCCCAAAATATGCAAGGCATTCTCACTGCTTAAGTATTGCGGAATAATGGGCTCTTCAGCCTTGATAATTTCCCTCATCTTCGCTTCCAACGCAATTACATCCAAAGGCGAGACTGTCGCCTCTCCGGTGAATTCGCAATAATAACTTTTGCCTAAAGAATGTTCTACCACCAACCGGCGCTCGGGGAACAGCTCATTTACCGCCTTAGCTAGAATGAAAACAAGAGTTTGCCGGTAAATCCGCATCCCATCTTCCGTGGTAACATCAAAAAATTCGATTTGTCCCGGCTCATTTAACTCTGTGAATAAATCCACCAGTTCGTGATTATATTTAGCCCCCAGAATAGGATAGTTGTATTTTTCTTCATAAGAAGCAGCCACATTTAATAATGTAGTGCCGGCCGCTACTTTAATTTTTTCCCCGTGAATATGTAAAGATAATAATTCTTGTTTTTGACTTTCCTGTACCATAAAATACCCCCTTCACTGATCGTTTTCTTCACAACTTATCTCTATTGTTATAACGCATCAGTAGAAAAATGTACTCACCACTTGTAGAAGTGGGGGACATCTTTTCGCCTTGTTATATTTTAACAGATTATAGGGCACTTGTATCCTCTTATTTTTTCTCACCATATACATATAGCAAGGAGGGATACATCATGACCATGAACTTTCGTTTTAACCATTATAATCATTTTACACGTGATGAGATAAAAATCAACCTCTGGGGATTAAAACTATCCGTGGCTAGGGAAACAAACTCGGAGACCCCCTCTGAGTTATCGGTGATATTACCCAGAGCAGAATACCGTGATCACGAAATAATTCTTAATAGTTTTACTGTCGTGATTGCGCCGCGTCATGCTCCCGCGGCATTAGACCATTTACCGCAGCGATCGCCCCAACGAGCCACAACAACATCATTCTCATAAACTTGAATAACCTCGCACAAATTAGGACATCCTTTGCATTCAAAGCTGGTAGGACGAAACCGCAAATCGGCGGCCTGCCAGCCTTTAAATTTAGTGGGACTATTGAGGGTTGCTTCCATCGCCAAATAACAGCAGCCTACCGCTCCCATGACATTAAAATATTCAGGAATGATGATTTTTTCGCCCAAAGCTTTTTCAAAAGCCGCCTTAATCCCCGCATTAGCCGCTACCCCTCCTTGAAAAACCACCGGAGCCATAATTTCTTTTCCTTTGCCCACATTGTTTAAATAATTTCGCACTAAAGCATCACACAACCCGGCAATAATGTCTTCGAGGGCATGCCCTAACTGCTGCTTGTGCACCATATCTGATTCGGCAAAGACAGCACAACGGCCGGCAATGCGTACCGGCGTGGCAGCCCGCAAAGCTAATTCGCCAAATCCTTCGATCGGGATATTTAACCGATAGGCCTGCTGGTCCAGAAATGAACCGGTTCCGGCTGCACAAACCGTATTCATGGCGAAATCGGTGACGATCCCGTCACGCATGATAATGATCTTGGAATCCTGCCCACCTATCTCCAAGATTGTTTGAGCACCCGGTACCAGTTGCGATACCGCAACAGCATGGGCGGTAATTTCATTTTTCACCACATCTGCGCCAACCAATACGGAAGTAAGGTTACGCGCACTGCCAGTTGTCCCGGCACCGACAATCTTAATTTGCTGGCCGATTCTACTGCCCAACTCGCGCAGCCCCTCTTGTACCGCTTTGACGGGCTGACCCATTGTCCTAATATAGAGACTCTCCAGAATTTCTCCTCCCTCATCCATTAGAACCAGATTGGTACTTACTGAACCCACATCGACGCCAAGATACCCTCTCTTCACAGATGGACCTCCTCTTGATCTTCATTATTTCTATTCTATTATCTATTTTTACCAAAACAAAGAAAAAAACGTCCTTCTCTCGGACGTTTTCAGTTCCTTTTTTCTTATTCATCTTCTTACATGTAACCCAATTTCACAATTTACAAAGCCGCTTTAATTGTTTTCGCGATACCCGGAACCTTCTGAGAAGGTACGGCACATATTGCCAACCGAATTCCCTTTTTCAAAGGAACAGTAAATAAATTATGGCTCATCAATTTTTCGGCAACCTGCCTTGGATTAGTCGTCGGCACCGTGATGAAAAAGCCACTGTGATAAGGCATCAGTTGCAGTCCGATCTCTTTTGCTTCCTCCAGCAGAATTCCAGCCCTTTTTCTTAATAAATCACGGTAAACATTCCGTTCGGCTATTATTTTATTCCTCAGAACAGGGTCCTTCGCCACATCGGCCAATAAACGCTGCGCACATCTGGTCCCGTTTGACCAAACCCCACGATTAGAAAAAGCGCTGATCTCCGCAAACTCTTTAATTACCTCAGGTGATGAACTTAAGGCAATAAGAGCGCCGGAACGAAGTCCATAAACAAGATATGATTTCGACATACTATAGGCGATGGTCACCAAAATATTCTCCGGTAAATCGCCAAAAAGCTGCATAAACCTTCTTGTTTCTTCGACGGTACCTGCATAATCAAGATAGGCCATATCCAGCAGTAAAACAATCTTCTTCTTTTCATCCGCCGCACAGTCTTTAAAAAACTTAAGCAAATTCCGCCATTCTTCTTCAGTAACACTGTACCCGGTTGGATTATGAGCCGGGGTATTAAAAATAGCAACAAGATTATCTTGGCTTTGAAGTAGTCCTTCGGCCTTTTCCATCAACGCACTCAGGTTAAAATGATTGTCCTGATCAAACATCGCATAGGTTTCAACCCCCCGGAGATGTTCCCCAGCGATCGTATGATAAGGCCCCCAAGCCCAGTCGGGAACAAGCACTTTCTGCCCCTGCTCCAGATAATTATAAATAGCATGCCGAACGGCACCAGTCCCCCCTGGCGTAGCAATCGCACTCACATATGTATTTTTCGGTTGAAAACCTTGAAATGTATCGCTGATGGCCGCCTCTAAAAATTCAGGGAGCCCGCTAATCGGAGCATAATTCATTAATTCTTCAGCCGGAATCTTACGGAAATAATCTTCAACTGAAGCAAGCATAGCAAACTTTTCTTCTTCAGTATAAATAGCGCCGATCGACGCATTAATCACTTTATCCTGGCCGTATTTCTTAATCGCCAGATTAGCCTCTTTCAGGATTGAAAAAACTGCATCCGGTTCGGCACCTTTTCCCACAGCATGAGATGCCGCCAGTGATTGCCTGGACATGTCCTCATTCCCCCTCGTCTAAAATAACACTATTCTACCATACTTCGTGCAAATAGCCCAGATTCATTTTTCACATATTTAACTTTCGTGAATCACATTAGCCAGCTAATTACCTTACCTGATTTCCCGCTTTTCCTCCTTTTCTTTCTCTTTCTTCGGTGTAAATCTGCTCAGGATATCCGGCACCATCTCTAATACTTTCTCTAGAGAATCACGATTTTTCAGAGGGATAACCGAAACCTCTTCGCCTTTAATGACCATCATCGCGTTTGGGGTAATTTTGGCACCCGCGCCAACTCCACCGCCGGAGCCATCCATTCCTTTACTGTCCTTACTTGAGCTGGCTCCTGAGCCCAACCCGAAGGCAATCTCAATAATTGGAATAAGAGTAACTTCCCCAACCGTAATCGGATTGCCAACTACCGTTTCAGTCCGTAAAAAGTTTTCCAGTTTGTCAAACATCGATTTTATTTTTTCGTTAAGATCCAACTGAAATCCCTCCCCTTTTCTTTTTCAGGTATTTCCACAAAACCGGTCTCAATGGCCTAGTAAATACTGTCTTTCCTAAAAGGTAAATTACCACCACCACATAAAAATGACCTTCTATGTAAATATTACCACAAAAGCCCGGCTGAGAGAAATCAGGTTGCAACTGCAGACCCGGTAGACGAATCGCCGAAACCGCTGCCGCCATCATTCCCGTATAATAAGGGTCTGCAAAACCGAAAGTCCCCTCCAGCCGCAACGTACGCGGTCGTACTTTGCGCCACAAGTTGCCGACAAGGTCGAGTAATGATCCCATGACCGCTTTTTCTTGGCAAAGGAGTAGCTTCGGTCCAAGTCTTCCTCCTTTCTCCTTTGACTTCGCCTTCACCTTCGCCTCATTTTTTGCTTTGTTTCCCT
Organism: uncultured Peptococcaceae bacterium; assembly: GCA_964627885.1. Taxonomy (GTDB): domain Bacteria; phylum Bacillota; class Peptococcia; order DRI-13; family DTU073; genus UBA3937. Next base: position 2,503 of record CAZVLC010000039.1, on the reverse strand, counting down.
TTAAATCAGACTGTCCTTTATTAAATTTTTTACAAAAGGTAAAAGGCCACATCCTCAACTTCACGGAACCATCAAAGCTTCCTGCATACTGCCCCTCCACAAGATACCGGCACGGTACCACTAAAACAAACAACAGGAGCAAGCCAAAAAGGCCCAATGCTATCCACAAGATGCTTATAAAGACATTCCATAACATACCAGCCATTGACAACGTCCTTCCCTCGATTTTACCACTAAGAATATAATAACAGGAATTCTTGAAAAATAATATTGAAAAAAATCGTTAAGTGGAGGTTTTATAGTGATTGTTTTCTTTCGCACCCTAATTTTATTCTCACTGGTTGTGGTGGTCATGCGGATTATGGGTAAACGCCAGATTGGGGAACTGCAACCCTTTGAACTGGTCGTCGCCATTATGATTTCCGAATTGGCGGCCGTACCCATGGCCGATATCGAAATACCGCTTCTTGACGGAATTATTCCAATTCTGACCCTCCTGCTGGCGCAGCTATTTTTGGCCTATCTTACTTTAATCAGTGATAAAGCCAGAGCCTTCATCTGCGGTCGTCCCAGTATTCTTATTGCCAAAGGAACAATTATTGAAAGCGAGTTACGCCGGACGCGGATTAATATTAATGACCTCCTGGAACAATTACGGGTCAAGAACTATGCCAATATCAAGGAGGTTGATTATGCTATTCTGGAGACCAACGGACAAATGAGTATTATCCCCAAAGGAGTCAGCCGTCCCTTACATATCCAGGATTTAGGTATAAAGGCTCCAGATCCGGGGCTTCCTCTGACAATCGTTATTGACGGTACCGTGATCAAGCATAATTTAAAACTATTCAATCTTACCGAAAAAGATATCCTGGAGAAAATCAAAGACAAGGGAATTACTAATCTCAAACAGGTCTTTTTTGCCAGTATCGATTCTACGGGTACAATCACCTGGCAAAAAAAAGAAGGTGCTTAAAAAATGCTTGCGTGGAAAAAATACCTCATCCCCATCCTGCTATTTCTCCTGCTTTTCTTCATCCTTTCTCTCGGTTGGGGCACCAATAAATTACTTTCCCACAGCGCCGCCGAGCTTCAAGCTGCTATCCAGAAAGTAGAATTACTGGTGAAAGATACTGACTGGTCTGATGCCGAAAAAATGTTCCTCCAGGTCGAAAAAAAATGGGACCGTATCAGTAGATACTGGCCCCTGCTTATTCACCATCAGGAGATGGATCGCATCGAAGAATGCCTAGCCAAAATCAAAAGTTATCTGCAACACCAGGATAAAAGCCATTCCCTGGCGGAAATCTATCTTCTGACAAACTATATTCAACACATCCCGCAAAATGAAGCCCTTAATCTGCAAAACATCTTTTAAAACAAAAACTACAGGCTATCATTTTTCTTTTTAATAAATAACGTTGCCACACATAAGACAATAATCAACAAAAAGGAAAACCAGTTTCTTTTAAGAAAACGCAATCCAAAGCTCTCCTTCTTTGTTGAATTCTCCGCTTGAGCTTCTTCTTGAAATTCATTAATTTCTTTCATAATTCCTTTGTCGTCACGAAAAATATCCATATTTATTCTTGGCTTCTTAACCTCTCCTCCTACCTCGTGTCCCAATAAATCCTTGCGCACTTCCTCTTGGGAATCATCTTCATTTTGTTGAGAAGTAGTATCATCTTCCGGACTAGTAATCAAATCATCTGTTTCTGCCCCTAGATCAGGTTCCGTTACTTCTGGTGATTCTTCCTGTTTTTCCGGTTCATCTAAGGACTTATCTATCGTTGTACCAATGGCATCATTATCTTCAGCATGCGCTCCTCTGCCTAAAACTCTAATTCCGTAGGCAGTGCCTTTCCCTTCTTCTATAAGCACATCATGAGAAAACTCTACCAGATAATCACTAGTAGGCACTCCCACAATTTCCACATACTCTACAGCATACTTCCCCGCAGGTAGCTTGACGATATTCTCAAACTGCTCGTCAGAATATAGAATGACTTGCTTAGTTGATCCATTCTCTTGACGCAAACTAACAATAATATTATTTTCGACCCAAGACGGAATGGTTCCCTTAAACTCCAGATAGCCTTTGTCGCCAGCTCCTTCGGTAGCTAAAACCGGCAAAGAGGCACAAATCAAGAGGATTAAAACCAATCCGAAAATACGCCAAGCTTTGCATAAATTCATTATAACTCCTCCTTGTATGACAACTATTATCCAGTATTGACAATTGGGTATTGCGTATTAACATTGTCAAGAATACGATTATACCAATCAATTTCCCACTGCTCCGTTAAGTATTCTCCTATAATGTCACTTACCGGCAACGAATAAACATAAACATCTAAAACGCTATGTCTATATGTACTGCCATCATCTCGAGTATGTGTATGAGAACTTTTCTCCGTACGAATATAATTCATTTTGTCATATATCTCATTAATCAATGCCAGCTCTTCCTCTGAAAAGTCTATTTCCTGTCTTCTGTATACCG
>CAZVLC010000038.1:0-8900 GCA_964627885.1 uncultured Peptococcaceae bacterium | reverse complement strand
TTCTCTACTCCATCAGGCAAAACAACATAATAAGCTTTACCCGCTTCATTAGATTTTACGGCTAAAGTTAATTGGGTTTGCGAAACATTATTCACCTTAGGATAGCCTAAAGCAAAAACGGGAGCTGCATTATCCTTCCGCCTATTTATTTTGTCTTTCTGAGCAACACAAATAATTTCTGCCATTCGATCTAAAACAGAAATTGTTTCAGCCATCGTGATTTTTTTAGTTGGTCGAAAAGTATTATCTGGGTAACCACCCATACAACCAGTTCGTACCGCGAAAATAATTGCTTCCTTACTCCAATCCGGGAAGGAATCTATATCATTAAGTTTTTCTAAATGGTTGTTTCCCCATGTGTCTTGCATATTATTAAGAAAATTTTGTATTTTTATTTTAACAAGTATTTTAATACATTACAAACCCCTTTTTCCCTTTTTAGTCAGTTTCATTGACCCTATTGTTTTTTTCTTATAAAATTGTAATTGAAATCCTTTCGGGAGCAGGTGAATTTATGGAAGCCCTTCACAAAACGGACCCCGTAATTATTGCCAAAAACCTCTGTAAATTTTATCAAATGGGGGAAGTAACCGTTAAAGCTCTGCAGGGAGTGGACTTTGCCATTTATCCAGGCGAATTTATTGTCATTCTTGGACCCAGCGGCTCAGGAAAAAGCACGCTGCTTAATTTAATCGGCGGCATGGACAAAGCTACAGAGGGTGAGCTTTTCTTTAAGAATACCCCTCTCCACGATGCCGACCCAAAGAAGCTGACACTTTTTCGCCGCAACAACGTCGGCTTTGTCTTCCAGTTTTACAATCTCATCCCTAATCTCACCGCATACGAAAATGTCTGTTTATCTGCGGAAATAGCCCAACAGCCGTTTTCCCCAACAGAAATGCTGGAAAAAGTCGGACTAGGCGAAAGGGCCACCCATTTTCCGGCTCAACTGTCTGGCGGAGAGCAACAACGGGTTGCCTTAGCAAGAGCAATCGTCAAAAATCCGGATATTCTCCTCTGTGACGAACCTACCGGTGCTCTTGATTATCAAACAGGCATTCAAGTGTTACAATTATTGCAAAACTTTTGCCAAAACTATCAAAAAACAGTAATCTTAATTACCCATAACAACCCCATCGCTCAAATAGCTAATCGCATTTTTTATATTAAAGACGGGCAACTGAGCCGCATTGCCACAAATGCTGAGCCCATCCCACCGGAGAAGGTGACCTGGTGATGCTGTGGCGTAAGCTATTTCGCGACATCAAAGAGAATAAAGGGGCTTACTTTGCCTGTATCACCATCATCATAATCGGGCTGATGGTTTATTCCTCCTTTTCTATTGTGATGGATAATCTAAACTCCGCCCAAAAAGACTTTTATTACCGGCAGAACTTTGCCGACGGTTTTGCTGATGTAAAAGCAATGCCTCTTGCTGAAGTAAAAAAGCTGCAAGCATTGGAAGGAATCAAAGCGATTCAAGGCAGATTAATCAAGAATGTCCGGGTGCTTAAAATCGGGGACAATCAGCTCAAGAATCGCCAGGAAGAAGTATATCTGCGCCTTATCTCCATCGACCCCAACAATCGGCAGCCGATTAACAATGTCCACCTGCTGAAAGGGCAATCGTTAAGAAACGATGCCTTTAATATCTGGGTGGACAATAAATTTTTCGTGGCGAACGAACTGACCCTGAATGCTCCCCTCGAGATTGTCGCCAATGGTAAAAAAGTCGAATTTCATGTGACGGGAACAGGATCAAATCCCGAATTCGTTTATATTATGCGCAATGCCAACGACCTTTTTCCGCATCCTGAAACTTTCGGCATTGCCTATGTCCCCTTTGAAATTATGAAAACGCTCTTTAGCGAAGGGGCCACTGTGAATAATCTGGTGTTTGTTTTACAACCGGACACAGACTACCAAGAAATCGAAGAACAGCTTAAACCGAAACTGACGCCCTATGGGCTTACCAGCATTTACCCCCGTGAAGATCAAATAAGCCACACGCTTTTAACTCAGGAACTTACCCAGCTCCAAAGCATGTCAAAATCCTTACCGGTTCTCTTTCTGGCAATTGCCTGTATGATCCTCTATATCATGCTAAAAAGGACCGTTGAAAACCAAAGAGGACAAATTGGTATTCTGAAAGCCTTTGGTTACACTCGCCGGGAAATTATCGTCCACTACCTGTCTTTTGCCCTGCTGATTGGATTCTGCGGTGGTTTATTAGGCGGAGTCAGCGGTTTATTGCTTTCCTTTTCGTTAATTCAACTTTACGAAACCTTTTTTAATATTCCCGGACTGCAAATTACCTTTTCCTTTTCCTATTTATATATGAGTGTGCTTCTGGCTTTGGCCTTTGCCCTCTTTGCCGGTTATCAAGGCTGCAAAAGCGTCTTGTCTCTTGAACCGTCCGAAGCAATGCGCCCGCCTGCTCCCCCTAAAGGCAAAAGTATTCTTCTCGAAAAGTTTACGCTATTCTGGCAGTCCCTAACGGTCCAAGGTAAAATGTCCATGCGTAGCATGATGCGCCATCCCGGACGAACCGCTTTTATGTTTCTCGGTATTATGTTCACCTTTGCCCTCCTGGGTTCACCTTGGGCGATGATGGAATTAAGCGAAACCATGCTTTACGACCAACATGAAAAGGTCGAAACATATGATGTCAAAGTTAATCTGGCTCAACCCCTCAATCAACAACTGGCCGAAAACGAATTAAACCGCTTCCCCGGTACACGCCGCGCGGAAGGAAGGGCCGAAATCCCCGTAACCCTGAAAAATAGTTGGCATAAAAAAGAGGTAGTCCTCTTAGGCCTGCCTGAGCATAGTCAACTCTATAAAATACGCGATAACAAAGGTAACCGGGTGAAGCCTCCCACCAACGGCCTGCTGCTCTCGGAAAAGTTAGCGCAAAGTCTTGACGCCCAAGTCGGAACAAAACTGCGCTTAGAAAGCTTAATGGCCAAAGACCCTGACGCCGAAAAAACGGTCGAAGTAACCGGGATTATTCCGCAATATATCGGTCTTAATGCCTATATGGAACTGAATACATTACAAAACCTCTTGCAACAAAAGAATCTGATCACTACAATTATGTTAAGCATCGATGAACAATCCTTCTCCCAACTAAAAGAAAAATACCAGAGCTCCACGATTATTGAGAGCCTCGAAGATAAAAACGAAGTACTTCGCCAATCAAAAGAAATGATGGCTACCTTCTCCAGCACCATTTACATTCTTCTGGTTCTCGGCTTAATCATCGGATTTGCGATCATATACAACATTTCCACGATCACTGTTTCGGAACGAAGCCGAGAGCTTGCTTCCATGATGGTGCTAGGCATGACTCCCCAGGAAGTATTGTCTGTGATTACTTTTGAGCAATGGCTTATTGGCTTTTTGGCCATGCTCAGCGGTATCCCTGTGACCAAGCTTTTATTGGTGGCTCTTAGTCAATCGCTAAAAACAGATATGTTTACCATGCCAACGACCTTAAATACCACCTCAATCGTGGCCGCCTTCCTGATTACGGCTGTCTGTATCCGTTTTGCCCAGCTCATGGCGGCACAAAAAATTAAGAAGCTCTCTATTGTAGAAGTATTGAAAGCCAGCGAGTAAAAATCACAAGTTAAAATTGCGAGTAAAGATTTTGCTACCCGCAAAACGAATATGGGTAGATGAAACGGTGAAACGCAAAGAAAAAACAAGAAAGAAAGCCAGAAAGCGAGGATGAATCATGAAAAAGAAATGGAAGCTTTTTGCCGGTATTTTACTCCTCCTTGGCCTCATCAGTTTTTGGGCCATTGGGCAAAAGCAAAACTTTCAAGCAGACTTGCTGGAAATACAACCGGGGAATATTGCCCAAACCTTTACGGAAGAAGGTCGTGTGATTGCGAAACAGGAGGTTCCTCTCTATACCGCCAACGGAGGAAAAGTAACCGTTTTATCGGTGCGGGACGGCCAAAGTGTCAAGAAAGGCGACCATCTCCTTTCTTTTGATGCAACTGAACTAAACTTGCAACTACAACAACTGCAAGGTCAATTCAAAAGTATCCGCGCCCAGCAGGAATTAGAGCTGACACAGCTGGATCTGGAAAAAAAGAGGCAATTATATGAAATCGGCGCCATCAGCCAAAAAGAATATGAGGATGCTTTAAACAGTGCCAACTCATCATACTACCCAGGGCAGATCGAAGCCTTGCAAGCACAGATAGAAGCAGTACAATACAAAATAAATGAAGGTGCCGTCTATGCCCCGGCAAATGGCACCATTGCGGCACTAAATATCAAAGAAGGAATGTATCTTCATCCCGGAACATCATTAATGACCATTTATCAAAATACCGAATATCTGGTGGAAGTATACGTTCTCACGGAAGATGCAACACATATCCGGCCCGGCATGAAGGTGCAATTAGTACAGGATAACCAGGAAAAAGACTTTACCTTCTCCGGCATAGTAGAAAAAATAGCCCCGGCGGCCGAAGAAAAAATGTCAGCCTTAGGGCTATTAGAACAACGCCTGAAAATAACCGTCAGCCCAGTGATACCAACTGATCTGCAACTTAAACCGGGCTACGCTTTAGATGTACAATTTACGCTCAACGAACAGAAAGATATTTTCGCCGTGCCCAAAACAGCCCTCTTCCCCTTTCAAAATGAAGAGGCTCTTTGGGTAGTGCGCAACAATACCGCACAACTCCAGCCGGTAAAGACCGGTTTCGAGAATGAGCAGGAAATCGTCATTACCGAAGGACTGAAAGCGGGAGATTTCGTCATCCTTGACCCTCAATTGGAAGGGCTTAAAGAAGGAGCAAAAATATCGCCTAATGACTAAACATTTCGCAGTTCCCTTTCGATATATATATTAGGTGACAATCAAAACTAATAATACGAGGGGGAAGCAAAATGAAAATCCAGAGCTCAGCCATTTTGCTCAACTGCCAACATACTAAAACAGAATACACCGAAAAAAACGAAGCATTAAACGTATGGGGTGATAATGCCCGTATTGATTACCTGGAAATATCCAGTAAAGCGAAAAAAATGCTTGAATCTTTCCAGACCAAAAAGCAATTTGGAATAGATACGTTAGAAAATACGCAACCGCTGCTTCCCGAGGAAGCCGAAAGTTCAACCGTAAGTGCCCAAGACCAAATGAAAATTACTTTACTGGAAACCTTTATCGAAAAGCTAACCGGGAAAAAAATCAAACTCCATCTTCCCAAGCTAAATCTAAAGGACTGCAAAGAGATAAAAGCAATAAAAACACCCGGACAATTATCCGGGCAAAGCACTCCCAGGGTAGGCTGGGGAATTCGTTACGATTATCAGGAAACCCATCTTGAGCAGGAACGGATGTCTTTTTCGGCGCAAGGTCTTGTTACTACAAAAGACGGGCAAAGAATTGCAATTGATCTTTCCTTGACCATGAGCAGAGAATTTGCCTCGCATACCGAGGTGCATTTAAGAGCAGGGGATGCCCCCATTGACCCTCTCGTGGTAAACTTTGCAGGAACTGCCGCTGAATTAACCACCACCAAATTCTCCTTCGACTTAGATGCGAACGGTACTTTAGAGCAAATCTCCTTTTTAAAACCAAACAGCGGTTTTCTGGCTCTTGACCAAAACAATGACGGAGTGATCAATGACGGCAGTGAACTTTTTGGTCCCCAATCCGGTGATGGATTTGCCGACTTAGCCCATTATGATTTGGATGCCAATGGTTGGATTGACGAAAACGACCCCATTTTCGACCGTCTCCAAATCTGGACCAAAAACGAGCAAGGTGAAGACCAACTATTTGCCTTGGGCCAAAAAGGTATCGGCGCCATCTATCTTGGTAATACCGCGACCCCTTTTGCAATGAAAGACACCGCTAACCAGCTTAACGGCGAAGTACAAAAAAGCGGAATCTTTCTAAATGAAAACGGTACCGCCGGTACAATCCAGCACATTAATCTGGCGGTGTAACTGCCAGTTCGTTAGCGCTTACGCCTGTAGGGATAACGCTTAAAAGACCCCCTGCTTCTTTCTTAAGAACTTCGCAGGGGGTTTTTCTTGTCTTGTTTTATCTTATCTAATCTTATCTTGGTTTTACAACGGCGCCTGTACTGGCAGAAGTAACCAAAGAGGCATAACGAGCTAAATACGAACTGCCGCCAACCTTCGGCGTATGCTTTTGCCATGCCGCCAAGCGTCTTTGAATTTCTTCCTCACTCAGCTTCACATTTAAGTCCCGCCCGGGCATATTAATCTGAATAATGTCGCCCTCTTGAATAATGGCAATCGGCCCTTTCTCCGCCGCTTCCGGCGAAATATGCCCAATTGCCGCGCCCCGTGTCCCACCGGAAAACCGTCCGTCGGTGATCAAGGCCACCTCTTTATCCAAGCCCATGCCACCCAAAGCCGCCGTAGGGCTGAGCATTTCCCTCATTCCCGGTCCGCCCTTCGGTCCTTCGTAACGAATCACGATTACATCGCCTTTGTTGATTTTTCCGGCCATAATCGCGTCAAACGCTTCTTCTTCCGACTCAAACACCCGTGCCGGACCTTCGTGTACCAGCATTTCCGGCACGACCGCCGATTGCTTCACTACCGCTCCCCCAGGGGCAATATTCCCCCGCAGAATAGCAATCCCACCCTCCTGCATATAAGGTTGCTCTAACGGATGAATGACACCGGCGTCAAATACTTCCGCATCTGCAATATTTTCTGTTAAAGTCTTCCCTGTTACGGTAATCTGTTCGCCGGCTAACAGTTTTGCCTGATCTAATTGCCGCAGGACAGCGGAAATACCGCCAGCTTCGTACAAATCCACCAAATAGTGCTTTCCGGCAGGACTTAACTTCGTAATATTCGGCACCTTGGCACTGATTTCATCAAATGTTTCCAAAGATAATTCTACTCCGGCTTCATAAGCGATGGCCAGAAGATGCAAGACCGTATTGGTGGAACCACCAATCGCCATATCCAAAGTAATGGCATTACGAAACGCCTGCAAAGTCAGTATATCTCTTGGTAAAATATTTTTTTGCACCAGCTCCATCACTTGCTGGCCCGCCCTTTTCGCTAAAGCCAACCGCTGACCGTATGGCGCCGGGATCGTACCATTCCCCGGTAAACTAATCCCCAAAGCCTCTACCAGGCAATTCATGGTATTAGCGGTAAATAGCCCGGCACAACTGCCGCACGTAGGACAAGCGCTTTCTTCAAGCTCGGTTAAGGTTGCTTCGGACATTTTCCCTTGCGCACAGGTCCCTACCGCTTCAAAAGCCCCTTTGATTAAGTCCGTCCTTTCGCCCCGGTGCTTACCCGGTAACATGGGGCCGCCCCCGACGTAAACCGACGGAACATTAAGCCGAGCTGCCGCCATCAACATACCCGGCACAATTTTATCACAATTGCCGATTAAGACCATCGCATCGAACTTATGCCCGACCATCATCGCCTCAATCGAATCAGCAATCAATTCTCTACTGGCCAAAGGATATTTCATCCCACTGTGATTCATGGCAATTCCGTCACAAATCCCAATTACCGGGAATTCGATCGGTGTGCCCCCTGCCGCTGCAACTCCTAATTTTACTGCCTGTGCTACTTTATCGAGATGGAAATGACCGGGGATAATCTCATTATGCGCACTAACCACCGCTACCAATGGTTTTTGCAAATCATCTTCCGTATACCCCATCGCATAAAAAAGAGAACGATGCGGGGCACGAGCGATTCCTTTCGTAACCTGTTGACTATTCATACTTTCTTTACCTCCCCCATAATTAATACTGCAAATGAAGCATTAATTTCTATCATAATTATTCAGCGCTAATTCAAAGCTAATATACATACCTTATTTTATACTATCCCATGTACTGTAACAACCACTTTTTATTTCTGTTGTACTACTATACATACGATAATATCACTTATTGTGCTAATAAAATCTTCCCTACTTCCGGACAGATAATACAGTAAGATACATTTTCCTGGCCAATCTGTCCGGCCAGAATGACATGATCCTGGGAGCCATAACTTGTCAATTGAGCACTGGTATTATCATTGAACGTAATTTTGATATTATTGCCTGCAAGCATCATAATATGTGCCCCAAGGTATGTCTGGCCTGAATTTAATTGCCCGATGATCTTCTCCATCTCTTCCCGATTAAATGTCTTTAGTTTTTCCTGTTCCAAGTTGTATAACTCCATTTTCAGCACCGAATCAACAGCGATGCCCTTCTGCATTTCGGTCAGCGAAGGCCCGATCTCATCCTGATTTGATGGTACATCGCCTTGCAGAACCTTGATGAATTTCGCACTGCCCTGCACAGGATAAGACTCATTAACGCCTCCTGCAAAAACAATTTCCACAACGTCACCTTGGATAAGCCCATTTCCGGTTATTCTTGCGCCATTTTCTTCCCTAAACACAACCGTATCTGCAGTAATTTTTACAATAGCCTTATCATAACTGGTATCACTTTCCACTTTTCCTTCAACCTTAATTGATATTACCTGATTTGCTTCATCCTTTGCTATTTCGGTAATTGTTCCCCGAATACCGATTACTTCATTTTTCATTTCATTCCCGTAATCCCTGTTTTCTCTTAGCTCAATACTAACTGTCTGGCTTGTTTCATCCCAAGCTACCGTAGCTCCCAAATTTTCCGATGCAAAGCGAGCAGGAATATATGTATAACTATTTCTTATTTGGGCCGGTACGTCCAATTCGACCGTTTCTTCAGTGGCGATTCCCTTATTATTATGAATAATCTGTACCGATTTTTGCCCGATAAGAAAAACAAGCTTTGTTTCCGCTTTGGCAACTTCCACTTTTTGCGCTTGGGCATCCCAGTTTACCTGTGCTCCAAGCTTTTCCATCACCCCACGTAACGGAAT
>CAZVLC010000037.1:0-8908 GCA_964627885.1 uncultured Peptococcaceae bacterium | reverse complement strand
TAATTTTATTTATTTTTATTTGCGCATTATTTGAGTTCTTATTATATGCATATGGTATTGATCAAAAAATCAGAGTATCGATATTTGTTGTTTTAGGAGTACCTATCTGTCTGTCATTTACTTGGTTGTATTATGCGTTTTTTGAATCATCAAAATTAAAAGCAACATTAGGGAAATTGGTTTTAGGGATAGTTGTTGTCGATGTAAATAATAACAGGATTTCATTTCTGAGAGCATCGGCTAGACATTGGAGTAAAGTTTTATCTATTCTAACTTTTTTTGTTGGTTTTCTAATGGCTGGATTTACGAAGGATAAACGGGCTTTGCATGATATTATCTCCGGTACATATGTGAAAAACAAAACAGCAGTCACTGTCGATGCAGATAGTAATAAAGTTAATGCGAAAGCGTGTCCGGCAGAAAAAGTCGGGAATGAAAATACAATATTATGACTGAAGGTGATTAATGTGATGAAAGAAGAAAAAACATTGGAAAAGACTATGGGTGCCTTTTGGAAACGCCCTGTGGTATTATTTTTTACTTGTCTCTTGAGTTTCCTGTTGATATCAGGATGTGAGGAGGCGCCGACAATTGAGGAAGCCCAATCATACGGGAATAGGATCGCAGCAGGGAGTAGGCATAGCTTGGCACTAAAGGCGGATGGTTCAATAGTGTCCTGGGGATATAATAAGGATGGTCAGTGTAATGTTCCCAAGGATTTAAGCAATGCGGTAGCGATAGCGGCGGGATCTTCACATAGTATGGCGTTACAAGGTGATGGCACGGTTGTTTGTTGGGGTGATAATAAATATGGTCAGTGTAATGTGCCGCCGGGTTTAAATAAAGTAGCGGCGATAGATGTAGGGGCTTGGCATAATGTGGTATTAAAGACGGATGGTTCCGTAGTTTGCTGGGGGTCTTATTATTCCGGTCAGCCTGTTGGCGTTCCGGTAGGCTTAAGCAATGTAACAGCGGTCTCAGCAGGGTATCATCATAACATAGCGTTAAAAACAGATGGGACCATAGTCTGCTGGGGGGAAAATAAGTTTGGACAGTGTGATGTACCGGCGGACATGAGCAATGTAACAGCTATATCAGCAGGATATAATCATAGTATAGCGTTAAAGGGAGACGGTACGGTTGTTTGCTGGGGAGATAATGATAAAGGACAGTGTAATGTGCCGCCGGGTTTAAATAAAGTAGCGGCGATAGATGTAGGGGCTTGGCATAATGTGGTATTAAAGACGGATGGTTCCGTAGTTTGCTGGGGGTCTTATTATTCCGGTCAGCCTGTTGGCGTTCCGGTAGGCTTAAGCAATGTAACAGCGGTCTCAGCAGGGTATCATCATAACATAGCGTTAAAAACAGATGGGACCATAGTCTGCTGGGGGGAAAATAAGTTTGGACAGTGTGATGTACCGGCGGACATGAGCAATGTAACAGCTATATCAGCAGGATATAATCATAGTATAGCGTTAAAGGGAGACGGTACGGTTGTTTGCTGGGGAGATAATGATAAAGGACAGTGTAATGTTCCGGGCGATTTAAGCAATGTAGTAGCGATAGGCGCGGGGAATGGCCATAGTATAGCATTAAAGCGAGATGGGACAGTAGTGTGCTGGGGTGATAATGGCGAAGGACAGTGTAACATTCCGAATAATTTAAGCAATGTGGTAGCGATAGCGACAATGTATAAGCATAATATGGCGTTGAAGGACAATGGGACGGTAGTATGCTGGGGAGATAATTGGTTTGATCAGTGTAATGATGTTCCGGCGGGGCTTGATTTATTTTCTGCTTCAGAGCTGGGAGTGAGCTTAGATAAAAGCGGGAATGCCTCAATTAAAGGTGGTTCTGCCAGTCCCGTAGAGCCTGCTTTTGTGACTTTTGAAAAGGCAGAGGCATATGGAAAGAAGATTATTGCAGGGCAGGATCATAGTGTAGCCGTGATGGCTGACGGTACGGCAGCTAGCTGGGGAAATAATGGTTATGGCTTTTGCAATGTACCGTTAGACTTAAGTAATGTTGAGGCAATAGCAGTAGGGGTTGTCCATAGTGTGGCGTTAAAGAAGGATGGTACAGTGGTGTGTTGGGGAGATGAGCGTTTTAGTGATATGTATAAAGTTCCTGCAGGTTTAAACAATGTAAAAGCGGTCGCCGCAGGAACTGATCACAGTATCGCCTTGAAGGCAGATGGTACGGTTGTTTGTTGGGGATATAATACGGAAGGTCTGTGTGATGTCCCGGCGGGTTTAAGCAACGTCGTCGCCATAGCAGCAGGACAAAGGCATAGTATGGCCTTAAAGAATGATGGTACGGTGGTTTGCTGGGGTTACAATACTGATCGTCAGTGTAATGTCCCAGCAAATTTGCAAAATGTAATTGCCATCGCCGCAGGGGATAATCATAGTGTGGCCTTAAAGAGTGATGGCACGGCTATTTGCTGGGGTGATAATTCGCGCGGACAGTGTAATGTCCCGTTAGGTTTAAAGAATGCAAGAGCTGTTTTTAGTAAATATAACTATAACATAGCTTTAAAAAGCGATGGGACCATAGTCGGTTGGGGATATAATTCCTATACATATGGGCAGAGTAATGTCCCCACAGATTTGCATGATGTTGTTGCTGTATCAATCGGATGTCATCATAGTATGGCCTTAAAGGGTGACGGTACGGTGGTTTGCTGGGGAGGAAATAACTTCGGGCAGCGGAGTGTTCCGGCAGATTTAAATAATGTAGTTGCGATTTCCGCCGGATATCTCCATAGTATGGCGTTAAAGAGTGATGGTACAGTGGTTTGCTGGGGCGATAATAATTATGATAAGTGTGATGTGCCGGCGGGGATTAATCTATTTTCTGTAAAGCCAACTAAAGTCACATTAGAAGAAGCGCAAGCATATGGAAAGAGAATTGTAATAGGTTATGACCACAGTGTGGTGTTAAAGGATGATGGTACAGTCGCCTGCTGGGGAAGAAACAGGTATGGTCAGTGTGATGTTCCAACGGGATTAAGCAATGTAGTTGCCGTAGCGGCATCGCCTATGCATAATATCGCATTAAAGGATGATGGTACGGTCGTTTGTTGGGGAATTAATGATGTTGGACAAAATGATGTGCCAACTGGCTTAAGCAACGTAATAGCTGTAGCCGCGGGGGGTTGGTATTATATGGCGTTAAAGGCAGATGGTACAGTTGTTTGCTGGGGGAAAAACGATTATGGTCAGTGTGAAGTCCCTGCAGGGCTAGGCAATGTGGTGGCTATAACAGCAGGGGAATATCATAATATGGCGTTAAAGGCCGATGGGACGGTAGTATGCTGGGGTGATAATAAATATGGACAATGTGATGTACCAGAGGGTTTGAGCAACGTAGTTGCCATAACAGCAGGTTTTATACATAGTGTGGCGTTAAAAGCTGACGGGACGGTAGTATGCTGGGGAAAAGATGGTGACGTACAATGTGATGCCCCGAAGGAGTTACGTAATGTAGTCGCTGTAGCAGCAGGGTATTGGTTTAATATGGCGTTAAAGGCTGATGGGACAGTCGTTTGTTGGGGTAATAACGATGATTATGGTCAGTGTAATGTTCCGAAGGAGTTAAGCAATGTGGTGGCCATAGCAGCCGGGGAATGGCATAGTTTAGCCTTAAAAGAGGATGGCTCAGTCGTTTGCTGGGGTGGTCAGTGTGATCTTCCAAAGGATTTCCGCCTATGATGGCCTGGAAAATGGTAGAGTAGTCATCAAAACTTTCTCTAGTCATAACCTTTGCTATTGGACAATATATTTTAACTAAAAGCAAAGAGCAAAGGGGGAGGCTTGTGCATGGGTAGTCTGTGGGAGCCAGTAAGTAACCAATGGCAACACCGAGGACAATGGCGAAAGGTGTTGCGGCAAACCATTGCTTCAATCGTCATCTTCTTTTTAGTCTGGGGTATTTTTCAGTTTGAGACGCCTTTTATGGCGCAGGTGCAGGGGACCATTCGCGGGTGGTTTACGCTTGATTATGATTTGGAGCCGGTCTTGCGCTTTATTACAGAAGTCGGAATATGGGGTGATACGGTGGAACGGGCGGCTTTTGAGGTTACGTCGCTGCCTGATGTTCCTGAACCGTTTACGATCCCGGTGTCGGGACAAATTGGGATCCCCTTTGGCTGGATCATTCGGGCGGATGAAACTCGATATTTCCACGATGGGATTTCCATTATCGCGGCGGAAGGGACCCCTATTAAAGCGGCAATTGGGGGTACCGTATCACGTCTTGCCAACGAGGAAGCCTTAGGGAGGGTCGTGGTGGTCAGCAGTGCCGGGGGGATAATCACCAGATATGCCCATTGCAAAGAAATATTCGTCGATTTAAATGAAGAAATCCAAGCGGGTCAAGTGATTGGAAAGGTGGGGAAAACAGGCAATACAGCCACCTATCCGCAGCTTTTGTTTAGTGTTTCACTGCAGGGTCATGCGGTGGATCCGGCGCAACTTTTTCTTCCTTCCGCCAATCGTGTTTGACAGGTTTTATACCAAATTCTTGCTTAGTTAATTAAAGAAATGTATAGTATAAATAGTAGAGTATAAGCATTTATTGTTGTTAAGGAGGAAACAGGCAACTTGGAAGAATGGAGACAGGTTTTAACAGATGAAGTATTACCGAAGGTGATGAAACCATTACGTTATCTCGGTAATGAATATAATGCGGTCAAGAAAGAAAGGCAGACAGTTAAACTGCGTTCTCTTTTTGCTTTTCCCGATGTATATGAGGTGGGCATGTCTCATCTGGGGTTACAGATTCTTTATGGTTTGGTTAATGAACAACCTGAATACTCTATGGAGCGGGTATTTGCCCCTTGGAGCGATATGGAAGAGCAATTGCGGACAAGGGAAATACCGCTTTTTAGTCTGGAATCGATGACTCCTCTCGCTGATTTTGATTGTATCGGCTTTACGCTTCAATATGAAATGAGCTATACAAACATCCTGAACATGCTGGATTTAGGGAGAATCCCTCTTTTGGCCCGGGAACGAGGCGACGAGTATCCGGTTATTATGGCCGGAGGGCCTTGTGCTTTTAATCCGGAACCTTTAGCCGATTTTTTCGATTTTTTTGTGATCGGCGAAGGGGAAGAGGTTATTCTGGAAATATACCAAATCATAGCGCAGCATCGTTCTTTACGGCAGGGTAAACAGGAAAAAGCAGTTCTGTTCAAAGAACTGGCGCAGGTACAGGGCGTTTATGTACCGTCCTTTTATGAGGCTCAGTATGATCAAACAGGGAAATTTACCGGGGTCAAGCTAACAGAGTCTGGGACAGCGCCCCGGGTGGTGAAACGAGTCGTTAAGGATCTCGACCGGGCGTATTTCCCCTTAAAACCAATTGTGCCTTATTTGGAAGTAGTCCATGACCGGATGATGTTAGAAGTCTTGCGCGGTTGTACCAGGGGCTGCCGTTTTTGCCAAGCAGGCGTACTCTACCGCCCGGTACGGGAGCGCAGCAAAGAACTGTTGGTTGAACAAGCCGAGCAATTAAGCAAGAATACCGGGCATAACGAAATTTCGTTGACTTCGCTGAGTACAAGTGATTATTCGTGTGTCGAGCCTTTATTAAAGGAAGTGCTGAACCGGTTTGCAGGGAAGAATATTGGGGTTTCTCTTCCTTCACTGCGGGTGGATTCCTTTTCGGTAAATCTAGCCAAAGAAGTTCAAAGGGTGCGTAAAACAGGGCTAACCTTTGCCCCGGAAGCCGGGACCCAGCGTTTACGGGATGTGATCAATAAAAACGTAACTGAGGAAAATATGCTGCAAGTGACGGAAGCTGTTTTTCGGGAAGGCTGGACGCAGCTTAAATTATATTTTATGCTGGGACTTCCTACGGAAACCTTTGCCGACTTAGACGGTATCGCAGAGCTGGCTGCAAAAGTGCTGCGCCGGGGTCGCGAAATTTTACGGGAAAGAGGCAGTAAACAAGCACCTTCAGTTACGGTTAGTGTTTCCTCTTTTGTTCCCAAGCCGCATACGCCCTTTCAATGGGAGGCGCAGGATTCGATCGAGACTTTACAGGAAAAACAAAAATATCTGCGCACGAAGATTAAAGAGAAAAGAATTGTCTATCATTATCACGAGGCGGAATTAAGTTTTCTGGAAGCGGTTTTCGCGAAAGGGGACAGGCGTTTGGGCGCGGTCTTGATAGAGGCTTGGCGGCGGGGATGCCGCTTTGATGGCTGGTCCGAGCATTTTCGTTATGATTTGTGGATGGAGGCGTTTCGTGAGGTGGGGATCATCCCCGAACAAATCGCCAATGTTCCTTTGGATCCGGAGAGCCCTTTACCGTGGGATCATCTGGACAGTGGCGTGCAAAAGCAATTTCTCTTGCGGGAAAGAGAAAAGGCTTACGAAGTGGCGACAACAGGTGACTGCCGCTTTGCCTCCTGTTCTGTGTGCGGAATCTGTCAGGACTTGGATGTGGCTTTGCATTTAAGGAAAGGTGAATAAAAAGATGCTATTATGTCTGCAATATAGTAAAACAGAAGAAGCCAGATTTCTTTCTCATTTGGATTTGATGATGGCGATGGAACGGGCTTTTCGGCGTGCTGCTTTACCGCTGGCTTTTTCCGAGGGGTTTAATCCGCATCCGCGGGTTTCGTACGCCTCGGCTTTAGCCGTAGGGGTGACCAGTGAAGCGGAATATTTAGACGTACAGTTATTAGACGAGAATATTTCGGGAGAGCAAGTTCGGGAGCGCTTGAATAAGATACTGCCGCGTGGCTTGCGGATTTTAGACGCTGTACCGGTGACAGAAAGAACGGCTAGTTTAATGGCGATAATCAATGCGGCGCGCTATCGGGTGGAAGTGCCCTTTTATGGCGTCAAAGACGGTTTTCCGGAAGCGGCGCAAAGCAGTGCGGAAGATGGTCATATTAGAGCAACAGATGCTCATTGTGCAGTAGATGGTCATTGTGCAGTAGATGGTCATTGTGCAGCAGAGGCTAGTGCTGAGCAAGAATACATCATGGCTGAAATAGCCAAAGTAATGGCAACGTCGGCCTATTTGGTGCGGCGTGAGAGCAAAAAAGGCTTGCGCGAGGTGGACATTCGTCCGGGCCTTTGGCAATTGACCGGCTCACTGAAAAAGGAAGCACCAGGGCAAAAGCTGGTTTTGGAGATGCTGGTGCAAACCGGAAGCAGTGGTAACGTGAAACCCGAGGAAGTTGTGAAGATGGTAAGTGACATCACTGCTTTTCGTTTGGGGGAAAATATGCGGATTCACCGGCTGGGTTTATTTATCCACACAGATACTCATGATTGGTCTCCGTTGGAAAAATCATAGAGAACTGGATGATGGGGAGTGACGGCGATGTACAGAGAGATTTTGGTGCAAGTAGCAGAGGACGAAGCAAAGGTTGCCGTACTGGAAGAAGGACAACTGGTAGAAATATATGTGGAGCGCGGCCCTAATGAGCGTTTAGTTGGCAATATTTACAAAGGAATCGTCAAAAACGTTTTACCGGGGATGCAGGCGGCTTTCGTGGATATCGGCTTGGAGAAGAATGTCTTCCTTTATGTGGAAGATGCACTTGCCAATGTGCTTTGGCAGGGTGAGCATTCTTATAAGTGTAATAAGGCGGATAAGGCCGATAAGACGGAGAATAACACGTCAGAGCTTCCTCATATTCAAGATATTGTGAAAGAAGGACAGGAAATTGTGGTGCAGATCGCGAAAGAACCGGTGGGCACGAAAGGAGCGCGTGTTACGACGAAGCTCACTTTACCGGGGCGCTATCTGGTGCTGATGCCTACTGTGGATTATATTGGCGTTTCCCGCCGTATTGAGGATGAGGTTGAGCGGGAAAGGTTAAAGGCGATTGGCGAGGAAATACGGCCGGAAAAAATGGGGCTAATTATTCGGACGGTAGCGGAAGGGGTCAGTGAAGAATATCTAAAGCAGGACCTGCAAAACCTTCTGAAGATGTGGGAGCGGTTGTTGCAGCGAATCAAGAATACAGGTGGAATAGCCCTCCTTCATCAGGATTTGGCGCTTGTGCAAAGAATTTTGCGTGATCTTTTCAGTGCTGATATTCAAAAGCTAAGTGTAAATTCCCGCCCGGTCATGGAAAAAGTGCTGGAATATCTTGAGGTTTGTGAGGCCAAGCTGACCGGGAAGGTCTTTTTAAGTGATACCGCGAAGCTCTTAGAAAAGTATGCCGTTAACCAGCAGATTACCCAAGCGCTGAAAAAAAAGGTATGGTTAAAAAACGGTGGCTATCTTGTGCTTGATGAAACCGAGGCCTTAACGGTAATCGATGTTAATACGGGTAAATTTGTGGGCAGCCATGATTTGGAGGAAACAGTCTTACTGACCAATTGTGAAGCGGCACGAGAAATTGCCCGTCAGCTCAGGCTACGGAATATTGGCGGAATCATTATTATTGATTTTATCGATATGAATACGGAGGAACATCAAGCAAAAGTTTTAGCGGTGTTAGATGAAGAATTGAAGAAGGATAAAGTGAAAGCACATATTTTAGGGATAACTTCTTTGGGCTTGGTGGAAATGACCCGGAAAAAAGTCCGTCAATCTCTTTCCAGTACCTTAGAAAAGAAGTGCCCTTATTGTGCGGGTAAGGGCAAGGTTTTATCGGAACAAACCGTTTTTTTGGCGCTCAAAGATGAATTATCTGAGGTGGCGGCCCGGTCGTTAACCGAGACGATTCTCATAGAGGCTCATCCGCTTGTGGCGGCAATGTTGATTGGTTCCGGGGGACTTGTTCAGCGTACTATTGAGGAAGAGTTGGGGAAAAAGCTGGTGATCAAAGGCAAAGAACAGTATCATCTGATTGAATATTTAATTAGATCGGTCAATAGTGAAGGGAATGAAGAAGTATAATAAAAATTGGTATTGAATTATTAGTGTCAGAACC
>CAZVLC010000036.1:0-9217 GCA_964627885.1 uncultured Peptococcaceae bacterium | reverse complement strand
AGCTAGAAAAAGCAAAGGTAACGTTACGCCGAAAAATATTCAAATGAATAAGCGGGTTTTCCTGTTTCAATTGATAAAGCACAAAATAAATAAAGACCGCTAAGCCTAAGGCAAAAACATAAATTGCCCCGGACCACCGGGCTAATGACGAGGCTCCATACATAAAAGCGGTAACCCCCAAGCCATAGTAAAATGCTCCCCGCAAATCAAAACGTGCCCCGCCGGCACTGATCCATTCACCTTTAAGATACTGCCTTTCTAAGAGAAACACGCCAAAACCAACTAAGGCCGTCAAAAAGAAAATAAACCGCCAGCCCAAATGATGCGTTATCGTCCCTCCCACCACCGGGCCTAATGATAAGCCGATATACACGGCCGCCGAATTAATCCCAAAAACACGGCCTCTCTCTTGCGGAGAAAACACCAAAGTAAGAATGGAGACGGAAGTAGCAAAAATCATTGCTGCCGCCATCCCCTGAAAAACGCGAAAGACAATCAGTGCGTGTATCGACCAGGCTAATCCGCACAAAAAAGAGGTAAAGGTGAAAAAGGGCAATACCCGTAACAAAAATTCTTCTTTTACCGACTATATCACTAAGCCTGCCCAAGGGCAGTAAAAAAGCTGTTGAAGCTAACAAATAGCTGGTCGGGATAAAACTAAGCAGATACACATCACTCCGAAATTGCTGCCCGATGATGGGAATAGCCAAATTCGTTGCACCGGCCATAAACGGTGTTAAAAAGGAGGCTACAGTAAGAATGAGCAGTGTAGTGCTTTTCATGAAACGCTTAGCCCGTCCATCTGTATTTCTACGATCCGCTCCTTCTTTAACAGCGATTTCGGCACATCGATAATCCGTTGATTAGAGGAGCCGCGGAACGCCAAGCCAAGATTCTTTTGTTGCTCGACAAAAGGGCCGTCAACCAAGACATCAATCAGCCCCATAACCGGTAAATCACGGACTTCCTCAAATTTGTATCCGGTATATACCCAGACATTTAAGTCCGGTCTCTTTTTTCGCAAAAGCGAAAGCACATCAAACAAAGCATCTGCCTGCATTAAGGGATCGCCGCCACTAAAAGTAATCCCGGCATGCTGTGGCGTAATTTTTTTCAGCAGGAGTCGGGCAAAGTCCTTTTCCTCCAGAGTACATCCACAATTATTGGGAATTAAATCAGGATTATGACACCCCTGACAATGTCGGGGACAACCCTGCAGAAAAGTTACTAATCTGATTCCTGCTCCATCGACTACCGAATCACCTATTAAACCGGCATATTTAATCATGTCATTCTCCCCCAAATCCTGCTCGAATACCTCATTAATCCCACTTAAATCCCCACTTGATTTATCCCCACTATTGCAATATACGCACAAAAACTTGAGATTACTCATTCAGAAGCTAAAACAATTATAGATCAAGAAAAGTGGTAATTAAGAAAAGTACCGCGGATACTAACGCTAGTCTTGCTGTCCAATAGAACGCCGTAAGGAACTGAGGCTGTGTCCATCCGGTATCATCTCCGAAAAGCCAAAATCCGAGAACAGTAGGTATGCCTAACCCATCAGCAATTAATTGTGATTGTCGTGCAAAATCCATACTGACAATAATCAGCAACAAACTAATCGTCAGAAATAACGCCGCCGCCTTTTTCACATTTAGCACCTTCCTTATTACAAATTTCCAAGTTAAAGTTTCATATGCACTTTTCTGTTTCTTTCTTCAGCCAGCTTACTTTCGTTAAACATATCCAAGGTAGAGAGATAACCGGTAATCCGCCGGATCCGGCTTATCTGCCCCTCCGTCTGACACTTCGGACAAGTATTAGTATCAATTACGCCGTTAAAACCACATGTCATGCAAATATCGACAGGGAAATTTACCGCAAAATAGCCCATATCAGCCTCGCACATTGCTCTGATCAGTTTCTCAAAAGCCTCCAAATTATGGTGAGGCGCAGATGGCAGTTCCACATAAGAGATATGTCCGGCATTGCAATATTTATGATAAGCACCTTCAATCCCGATCTTTTCCAGTGCCGTGATCTCATATTCCACCGGCACATGGAATGAATTCGTATACCACTCATGATCGGTAATCCCAGGGAGTATGCCGTAACGTTCCTGATCCAGTTTCGTAAATTTGCCGCTTAATTGCTCCGCGGGTGTAGCCAGGAGGGTATAATTCAAACCATATTTTTTCGTGGCTTCATCACAGCGGCGACGCATATAACTGACGATTGCCAAGCCAAGCGCTTGTGCTTCCGGGCTTTCTCCGTGGTGTTTTCCGGTAAGTGCCACCAGACATTCGGCCAGTCCTATGAATCCGGTACTCAGCGTGCCATGACGAATCGCTTTTTCCACCGGATCATAAGGCTTTAAGCCTTCACTATCCAGGTAGAGCTGCTGTCCCATCAGGAAAGGAAAATCCTTGACTTGCAACTGCTTCTGAAGATTATAACGGGTCAGCAATTGTTTAATGGTCAGCTCCAGTACCTGGTCCAGCTTTTGCCAAAAGGTCGTCAGATCTCCGCCTGATTCGATGCCTAATCTGGGCAGATTAATCGTCGTAAAGGATAAGTTGCCACGGCCGTTAGTTACCGCCGACCCGTTAACATTCGCAATAACCCGTGTCCGGCAACCCATATAGGCGACCTCTTCATCACGATAAGCTGCATTAAAACTCGCATCCTGATAGGAGAAATTCGGTTGCAGTCTTGTACAGGCAACTCTAAGGCTTAATTTAAAAAGATCATAATTCGGGTCCTCTTCTTCATAATTAACCCCTTCCTTGATTTTAAAGATAACATTGGGGAACAACGGGGCCTCTCCCTTCCCCAACCCTTTTTCAAAAGCCAAGAGGAAGTTCTTGGCGACCATCCGCCCTGCCCAAGAAGTATCCGTGCCCAGATTGATACTGGAGAAGGGCACCTGCGCTCCCGCCCGCGAATGCATTGTATTTAAGTTATAGATAAAGCCTTCCATGGCTTGATATACTTCGTCTTCCGTCCTTTCGGCCGCGATTTTTTCCGCTTTTTCCTCGTCAACCGGTGTGCCTAATTGCTCCATCACCGCACGCAGATTTTTCTCTTGCCGCTGCTGTTCAACCTCCACAAAGGGTGCCATATCGCGATCAAAATAAGCAAAAGACTGGCCGCCATGCATATCATTCTGGTTACTCTGTAAAATAATCGCCGCCAAGGCCGCCGCCGTCTTAATTCCTTTCGGTGGCCTGATGTACCCGTGTCCGTTATTAAAGCCTTCCCGCAAGAGCTTGTCCAGCGGTATCTGTAAGCAAGTCATGGTTTTGCCGTACCAGCCTAAATCATGTATGTAAATATCCCCTTCCAAATGGGCCTTCGCCTCATCCTCCGGGATTAATCGCCGTAAATAAAAACTTTTCGAAGCCGCTTCGGCAATCTGTAAGATTTTCGCCGAAGGGGAGTTCCCAACGTTGGCATTGTCACGATTGGTTTCCCGCACAATTTCGGCTACCGCATCCATTAATTCCGTCCGCCCCTCTCGCAGGCGCGAACGTTTTTCCCGATACAAAATATAAGCCTTTGCCGTGCGGGCATGTCCGGTTTCAATCAAGACTTTTTCGACGGCATCCTGCACATCCTCGACACTGGGAATTTCATCGGTCCGTTCCCGTTTTTTGAGGAAATTCATTACCTCAATCGTTAATTCCATGGCGGTCTGCCGGTCCTCACCACCTACTGCTTTCGCTGCGGCAAAAATAGCTTCCGTGATTTTGCTGGGATTAAACAGTTCAATCCTCTCGTCCCTCTTTTTGATCTGCGTAAATAACAATGCCAATCCCTCCCGTCTTTTCTCTACACTCATGTTATTCTCTATATTTGCGAACCGCCTGCAACCTCATTTTCTATGTACGAGAACGTAAAGTCTCAATCTCCTTAATAAATGTGCTGATATCCTTAAATTCTCGATACACGCTGGCAAAACGCACATAAGCTACTTGATCAATTTCCTTCAGCTTTTCCATCACCATTTCCCCGATTTGGGCGGTAGCTACTTCCCGTCTTAAAGAATCATCCTGCAGACTCCTTTCTATCTCTGCCGCAATCGCTTCCAGACGTTCTAAGGAAATAGGCCGTTTTTCACAAGCCCTTAATAGCCCTTCTAATATTTTGTGTTCATTAAAAGGTTCTCGGCTCCCATCTTTTTTAACGACCACCAATGGTAAATCGTCCCTTTTTTCGAAAGTAGTAAAGCGCTGCTGACAACCTAAACATTCCCTGCGACGACGAATTGAAAAGCCATCTTCCACAAGTCTCGTTTCCAAAACTTTGGACTCCCATTGTCCACAATATGGACAGCGCATACATGCAACCCGCCTTTCCCAAACAGCCATATTCGCTCGCCCAACTTATATCCTACATTTAGTGTTCCAATACAATTTTAATAACTATATATAGAGTTTGTCAATGTGACCAAAGTTTCTTTTTGTAATTTCTTTTTTTAAATCTGCACATGACCGGGGAGCTCTACTAAAATGGCATCTACCCCGATGCGTCGAATATTTTCCCACGGTATCACAATTTCATCATTTTTCCCGAATATACTTAATATTCTCCCCCCATCAAAGCCAGGCAGAATAATAGCCTGAATCCTCCCCATATCCAGGTCTAAATCAATATCTTTAATTGGTCCTAAACGCCTTCCGTCACTCATATTAATTATTTCCCGATCACGTAAGTTGGAAATTTTTAGTAGCATCTCCTCCACCCCTCCACTTCTTTCCCTTAAGGACTGTTCCATACTAATATATCTATATGAAATGCCTGCCTACTCTATGAATTGCCACTAAAATTAAATATACTTGCGCATATGATTCAAAGCAGCCTTTTCCAGGCGAGAAACCTGAGCTTGCGAAATACCGATCTCTTCCGCAACCTCCATCTGTGTTTTCCCTTCAAAAAAGCGCAAGGTCAAGATATGTTTTTCCCGATCACTGAGACGGCGCATTGCTTCCTTAACCGTAATTGTCTCCAGCCAATTGGTATCAATGTTTTTCTCATCGCCGACCTGATCCATAACGTAAATTGGGTCGCCGCCGTCATGATAAATCGGTTCAAATAAAGAAACAGGCTCTTGAATCGCATCTAAGGCAAAAACAACCTCTTCACGGGGGACATTTAATTCGCCGGCAATTTCGTTAATCGACGGCTCCCGCGAATTTTTATTCACAAGATTATCACGCACCTGCAACGCCTTATAGGCAATATCCCGCAAAGAACGACTCACCCTGATCGGATTATTGTCGCGTAAGTACCTTCTAATTTCGCCAATAATCATTGGTACTGCATAGGTAGAAAACTTGACGTTCTGCCCCAAATCAAAATTATCGATTGCTTTCATCAGACCGATACAACCAACCTGAAATAAATCATCCACATATTCGCCCCGATTGGTAAAACGTTGGATCACACTTAAAACAAGTCGTAAATTACCTTTAATTAATTTTTCCCGGGCTAAATAATCCCCTTGCTGCATTTGTTGAAAGAGTTCTCGCATCACTACATTCTTAAGTACCGGTAACTTTGAGGTGTTTACGCCGCAAATCTCCACCTTATTGATCATCACTTGTACCCTCCCAGGAATTTTAACAGCTAACATCATTATTACCGCGTTAAAATGCAAATATACCGTTTAAAATCCTGGGAGTTGGAGACTCATTCTCTTAAACAAAAAAACAAGGGATAAATTGTTCCCTTGTTTTTGTTGGAATACAGACTTGTACTTGCCCTTCTGCCTGGGGTTCTTAACTCAGCCGGTATTCTAGACAAATCTCATCACAATTGGGGAATTTCGGGCAATTGATACAATCCTTCCAAAACTTTTGCGGCATTTTCTCCTTTTCCACTGCCGTGAATCCAACCTTTGCAAAAAAACCGGGCTGATAAGTAAGCGTGAAAACACTGGGAATCCCCATCTCTCGCGCTTCCTCCAGAAAAAGCTCGACCATCTTTCGGCCGATCCCCTTCATTCTATAGCTGTCCTTAACAGCAAGCGCCCGGATTTCCGCCAAATCCAGCCACATAATGTGTAAAGCGCCTGTGCCGACAATCTCCCCATCATCACTTTCCACCACAATAAAATCACGTAAATTCTCGTAAAAAGTACTGCGCGGGCGGGAGAGCATTAAGCCTTTTCCTGCATATTTATTCACTAATTCATACATACCTTCGACATCGCTTAATTTCGCTTTTCTAATCTGCATGCTGTCATCCCCCGTATCTTTTCTTATGCAATTATTTTTGAAGCTACTTGTTTTTAGTTATTAATTCTATCGCTATTAATTTTAACAGAATAATGACGGGGCTACAATCATTTTATTTCTTGGTCTTTGCATATGTCTTTGCATATCCTGCATATTTATTCAGTCTTTTATGAAATCCTGAATTATTTTTTCTACACTAATTACTTCATCCGCAACCTTTGGAAGATAGTCCAATTCGTCAGGTAAATAATGCCCGGACTTATTAGTCCATTTAATAAGTTTGCCATCTTTAAAATGAAATTCTCCGGCATATCTTACTGGCGCCCCATCAACTAGCCAAGGATGATGAGCGTTCCCAGATGCAACAACTAACTTATTGTCCATGCTGATAACGAAAGTATATATACCATCGGCTTTCTCCCCTGAGGAAAGACACCACAAACCATCTGCCCCTTTATTGAAACTTAATTTCATCACATGAACAACTTTCCCATTCTGATAAGTATTTTCAAATAAAACTACCCCGTTTTCTAACGTTAAGACATTTCCGTTTTTCGCAGTAACTTTTACACCATTAATTGTTTCTCCAACGTAATATCTATTTTTTAAGAATGCATACGACAACCCTTCAATGTGAGGAAAACCGGCTACTGATGACGATGACACTGCTGATGTGGATAAAACCGAAGGAGTTTTTTTAAACGGAGGCATTTTCACTTGTTTGCCTATTGCAACTGTTGTGGATTTCGGAATTGTATTGGCTACTGGTACAGGTTTTATTAAAAACGAACCGGTAAATGCTGTTCCCTTTGATGCTTTCTCGGTTGCCTTAATTGCTGTTTTAGCTGAGCCGCTTCCCCCCATGAAAAGCGTGCTCGTAAAAGCTAATATTTTAAATTGCAGTTCTCCCTGTTTAATGGGATCGTTATTAATTTTAGCCTCAGTATCTTGGTAACTCTGTTTAAGCGCTTTTAGAACTAATTGAGGATTTAATATTACATTGGCAGTAGTGGCCAATGTATTTGCGCTCCAGTTTACAAACCTCTTAAAACTATTTATCTCATTCTGAAGAGATTTTTGCGGATTTTTTTTAATCTCATAACCCAGATTGATTATATGTATTGGCTGCATCTTCGCTCTAATGGTAGAAGAAAAAGCCAATTCAGTTAAATCTTTTATCTCTCTTCCTGCTTCAAAACTCATGCCAAGGCTAATTAAGGTTTTATTTTTAACCTTTTTAAACAAAAAATTATCACTTAACCCTGTTTGCTTTTCTAATATAGAAAAGCTACTCTTCGCTACCTTCGTAATTAAGTTGATATTGTTATTTACATATTGTTCAACTTGCGAATTAACCCTCTTAATAGCTTGATTACTTCCACTTTCAAAAGTACGTGATAATATTTCGATATTATCAATGCCCCAAACTGGCGTTGGAATACACTGCAACACTACACTAATTAAGGTGATGATAAGAATCTTCTTCATGTTCCTTCTTATTATATCCACTTTTTACCTCGCAAATGGTTATATTTTAAATATTTAGTCAGTTATATTATAACCTGAATTTTGAAAATATTCAATTGTAAATGTCACCTTCCTTTCCCTTAAACCTTCTGCCCTTTCCCTTCTTCACTCCAATCGCTGCATTTCTTTACGCAACCGTTTTATGATGCGTTTCTCCAGTCTGGAAATATATGATTGAGAAATGCCCAATAAATCGGCTACTTCTTTCTGGGTCTTCTCTTTCCCGCCTTTTAGTCCAAATCTTAAATCCATAATTCTCCTCTCACGGTTACTCAGTTTATTCATCGCTTGGATTAAGAGTTTTTTATCTACTTCTTCCTCCAATGCTTTATAGATGATGTCGTTTTCTGTCCCCATCACATCGGAAAGAAGCAGTTCGTTTCCATCTAAATCAATATTCAACGGCTCATCAAACGAAACCTCCGACCGAATTTTATTGTTTCGGCGTAAATGCATCAAAATCTCATTTTCAATACAACGGGAAGCATATGTCGCCAATTTAATCTTTTTCGAAGGGTCAAAAGTATTAACAGCCTTAATCAATCCGATCGTCCCTATGGATACTAAGTCTTCAATTCCCACTCCCGTATTTTCAAATTTCCTGGCAATATAGACAACCAGACGCAGGTTTCTTTCAATCAAAGTCCCTTTTACCGCTTGATCACCTGTTTCAAGGCACTGTAAAAGATGGTTTTCTTCATCAACACTAAGAGGGGGAGGCAAGGCTTCGCTGGTCCCCACATAAAAGATATCTTCGTTAATCCCTAATCGACGCAAAACTGCGGCAATGACTTTTTTAATATTCCATTCTTCGAGAATTTTGAGTTTCTTTTCCACCTTTAATAACCTCCCCTTTAGCCATAGTGCTATCCAGCAAAATTTGCGGATGCAATAACGCCGAATAATGCCCCCCCTTGGATAAAGTCCTGTTTACTAAACCCAGTACCACTGACCGTGTCGTAATTGTTTGCTTCCCATGATGAATAACCACCATTTCCGGTCTGAACCCCACCATTATCCCCCCCGTTTTCCCCACAGAATTAAAAGGAATCAGTGATACACGGGAGCTCCATTCTTCCGGTAATATAGTCAAAGAAGCATATAAGGTATTCTGATCAAGAGGGTCCCGGCAAATCTCACTCCAAAGAATCTCCGGAATTAAAGTTTTTAAGGCTGCCGCCTCCACCACAATCACCGGTTTTTGTGAAACAGGGTCAATTAATTGGTTCCCTGTATCCAATAATGCCGGAATATCTACCTGCCGATCTTGTACCTTAATAATCAAACTACTTAATAAATCCTGCTGGAGCCAGTTTTTCTTTAAACAATTAAATCCGCCATAAGCCAGGAAAAAAGCCACAACCAAGCCAAACAACAGCCAACCACAATCAATGCCCCGGAAAAGGCTGACCCCATTCCAAGACTGAAGCGAGCCCGGCTGACTA
>CAZVLC010000035.1:4967-9289 GCA_964627885.1 uncultured Peptococcaceae bacterium | reverse complement strand
GTACAAATGCCATAAAGACTCAAGCCTCCCTCTCCCTCAGTTGCCTAAACTTTTGCCTTCTTGTGGTTATTATCGCTTCACAATTCTGGAACTTACGACGGCCTTTGCCTTAAGTAGCTGTTCATTCTCCCCAAAAATACTAACATCGGCAAGGCAAAACTTCTTACCCAAGTGCACAATCTGGGCTAATACTTCAATCGCATCGCCGATTGCCAACGGGTGTAAATGCTGTAAGGAGAGATTATCGACAACCGTATCGAGACGATATTGTTTCCGCGCCGCAATATAGGCTGCCGTCGAAATAATCGTCGTCAAGATACCCGGACTGGCCGTGCCATCTTCATCAATCATAAAACGAGTGATTTCCCCGGTCAGCCTAATCCCACTTATATCTTCCTTGCCTATTTTTCCTTCTTTATAATCCCTGCCTTCGCCCCATTCCTCCAGCTTAAAACCGCTCATCACAAGATTATCAATAGTGTCCCCCACATGAGGCTGCTTTTGGGTCTGTTGAAAAGCCTTGATAATATCCTGGCGGCTTACCACCCCCACCAGCTTGTGCCGCTCCACAATGGGGACGAGTTCAAACCCCTCCCATACCAACTGGCGGGATAAATGAGACACCAGCATCCGGGGTTCGACCGTGAGCACATTCTTCGTCATAACAGTCAGAATACTATCCTGCCGGTTCTTTCCCGCCACATCAACTGCGGTGACAATGCCCACCACCCCACCATTTTGGTCAACGACCGGGAACCGGCTATATCCGCTTTGCATGGCCATTTTATACCAGTCTTCCACTGTGGCCTCAATCGGCAAAGACAAAACCTCCGTCTCCATGATATCCGCCACATGGATTAATTCTTTATCCGTAAATAGGTCACAGGCCGTTCTATTCAACATGGAAACCGCTTCAAAACCGTCATAAGGGGAAGAAATAACGGCTAGCCCTTTTTCTGCCGCTTCCTCGATAATTGCCTCCGGTACTTCCAGCGCGGCCGTAACAATTAAATGAGCCCCAACCTCCAAAGCTACCTGCTGCAGCTCCGGACAATCACCCACAATCAGCAAAGAATCCCGGCCCAAAAATCGTTTTAAAGTCACCGGGTTATAACTTCCCAACACAAAATTAAGCGGTGCAATCCCCGCAACTTCCTGCCCAGTAAGGAACTCTCCTTCGGTGATGCGGGCGATTTCCTGCAGGGTTAGCCGCTCAATCTGTTTTTCTTCCTTTTTTTCTATCCGAATAGTCCCTACCTTCGGAATAGAACTAACAAGTCCCCGCACCTCGGCCTCCTTAATTGCCCGATAGGCGGTACCCTCGCTTACTTCTAATATTTTGGCGATTTGTCGCACGGAAACCTTCGTGTTTATCTCCAATGACTTAATATAACGAATAATCTGTTCATGCTTGGTCACACTACTTTCGATTACCTCTCCGGCCATCCTAATCCACCCCATTTTATGCGCTTTTTTTTGTCATTTGTTTTTGTGCTTTATTTTTGTCTGGTTTCTTCCTTTTCAGTATAACAGAATGCCTCATCTGTTACAATGAAGTTCCATCCTCTGGTTTGGGTGTATTAGTACAGTTGCTTTTTTCGCATCTGCCGGGTCATCAACCCTCCAATCCGTCCCGATTCCTCCGCCGTTAATTCCGCCCAGCCCCATTTTTCAATTTTGTCCCAGAGCCCTAGTTCCTTCGCTATTTCAACTTTTAATAAATCCTGTGGAGTGGGTTCTTTCGATTTTTTCTTGGACATATTCTCATCCTTTGCTTTGTTTATCGCCCTATCACTATTTGTGACCATTTACGCTAATGCTTCGTTGCTTTTAGAATTAGGCATCCGCACCGAAAATATTCATTCCGGAAGATGTTCCGGAAGATATTAAAGAAATTTTTCGGTAAAAATACGGTCAAGCCCAATCTTTTTTACGCGCTGATGAATCGCTTCAACTTCCGTTGTATATAAATCTTTTTCCTGCATCTGCGCAAAATATTTTCCTCCGGAAAAAGTATACCGATTTTTTAACCCAATTGGTGTATCAATCATTTCATTGGCATAGGCAATCAAATCGCCGATCGCGATTGACCTGGGCAATTCCAACAAAGGCATCCCGAGACACCGGCGTACACTGTTGTGCCCAGCCAAACTGCCAGTAGCCATTGCTTCGGTATGACCAACAAAAAGGCCGGCCTTTTCCCCTGCACAGAATAAATTGTCCAGCCCCTTAACCTTTAATGTATTATCACGCGGCGCCATAGACAAATACCGAATCGAATTTCCTTTCCCGCCTGAATATGGATCATCATAACGCGCATATTCAAAACCGGGGATATTGCGTAATTTTTCCAAAGGATAAAAAGAAGTCATCAATTTCGCATACCCTGTATCAAGCAGCACAATATTTTCCGCGAATTCCTTCAAGGCATATTGCTGGCACACCTTATAATCAAGCTTCTTCAAATTGACATCCTCTGGCGGAACAGGTACCACTACAACACCCTCTTTATCCAGTTGTTCGACAAGCTCAATACTCAAGGAGTGTTTCGCCAGTTTACACGAACCGCTGTAGGCACCGTACAATTCATCTCCCCGCTGCCCCAAAAGATCCTCTACGCCTGCCCGCTGGCTGATACTAATCCGCGGTCCATAAGAGGGGCACCGTAGAATACACATACAACAGCCGTTTCCATAGCGCAAACAATTGCCCATCGGGCCCGTAGAACCTGTTGTTTCGATAAATACATCTCCCAGAAGCACGCTTTCATCTGCCAAAGCGATCCCTTTGAGCACTAAACCCTCTTTTTCCACATCTACTGCCCGCGTTCCCAGACGGAGGTTGATCCCCATCTCCTGTAGCTTTTTGCGCACCATAGGTTCTACCTTGGCCACATCATATAAAGAAGCATGTTTATGTCCTGGGAAGTGCACATTTTTATGCTTCGTCGCCCGATCGGTAATTTCGATCAGGTCGCCCGCCCCCAAAACCAGGAGCTCTTCCGCTGCGGTAAACCTGCCATTGTTGCGCATAATTCCGCCCACATTACCTAGACCGATTAATAAATCGGTTTTTTCCAGAATAGTTACTTCTGCTCCTGCCTTTCTGGCCGTGACTGCGGCTGCACATCCTGCCCATCCTCCTCCGATAATCACAACCTTTATCACTCTATCTTTCCTCCCTTCCGTAAACATCACGCGGATCGATCTGGGCTTTGCATGTCTTCACCCGGCTTCCGTTACTTAACCGGGTCTGACAGCTCCCACACACTCCTTCGCCACAGCACAATTTGGCATTGTTGGAACAAACCTGGGCTACCAAAACATCCGTCTCTTGGATTATCTTATTTACTCCCTGCGCCAAAAACTCCGGACCACCGCAATAAATCAGTTTAACCCCATTATTAATAATCCGTTCTTTTAGGGAGGCTACAACATCTTCCCGGATGGCTAGTTTTTCAATGTCCAAGACGTCTCTTTGCTCCACCCGACAACCCATCTTGATAAATAAATCAGCGGCAAAATCGCTGTTGATCTTCCCCCTATCCAAAATTACCTCAACCTCATTACCGCCTTGCCTCAATTTCCTGGCTACGGGGACAGCCGGCGCTTGCCCTATTCCACGAACAAGCAAAAGAGCCTTACCATTCTGCATGCTTTTCAAATGACGCAGCCCAAAAACGCCGTTCCAAAAAGGCCCACGTAAAAAAATTTCTTTTTCTTTTTTTTCCGTACAATGTTTAAATAAATATTTTGTTTTAACACCCCGTTGCTGTAATGCAAAAACTACCGTCTCTAATCTCTCATCGGCTCGCATCACCGACGTAGGGATATCAAAGAAATGCTCGCTTTCAAGCGATTTAAGAAAAACATAAGCACCCGGCTGATTCAACTCACGCGCCAAGGTTCGATTCACCTGTATTGTTAAAAGGAGTACCTCCGCAGTCACCTCTTCCGCACCAAGAATCTTTCCGCAGAACAAGCCCCGACTCGGCTTCGCGCGAAGATGGTTCCACACAAATTCTTGATAAATGCACACACCCTTCCAGTTTGTGCAATCACAAAATACCTTGCCCTGCAAT
This sequence comes from uncultured Peptococcaceae bacterium, assembly GCA_964627885.1. Lineage (GTDB taxonomy): Bacteria > Bacillota > Peptococcia > DRI-13 > DTU073 > UBA3937. The sequence goes on along the minus strand of CAZVLC010000035.1, from coordinate 5,208 downwards.
TGAGAACAGATAAGGCATTCTCCAACTTCCGCCAAATAGCATGGACAGTATTCAGTACCCGCATCAATGCAGTCTGCTATTTTCATCCCGGCAACACCCCTCTTTTCATTTATAGCTTATTAATTCCGCAAGCAAAGGGTGCATTTACAGCAAAGAAAAAAAGGAGCCTCAGCTCCTTCGTTTCTTTTCGTTTCTTTTCGTTTCTTTTCGTTTCTTTTCGTTTCTTTTCGTTTCTTTTCGT
>CAZVLC010000035.1:0-4867 GCA_964627885.1 uncultured Peptococcaceae bacterium | reverse complement strand
TTTGTTTCGTTTCGTTTGGCTCCTTGTTCCTTATTCTTCTTCAAATAAATCAGGGTAGCAATATAACGTATGCGGGTCTGCGGCCACATCCTGAAATTCCGTTAAAATCTTCGAGTATTTAAACGCAAAATTAAAAAGAAGATGAATTTCCGGTTTGCTTCTGTCTACTGAACGTAAAATTACTTTATCGAGATAAAACAAATATTGGTAATCCTGATCACGCCAACAGAGACGGAAATTGCCGATCATCAGACAAACATTACCCCATTCCTGGATGCAAAAATCATTAATCGTCCCACGCCCCAATTCAAACTGCTGCCCTAAACTAAACCCTACCGTATGATCCGATTTTCCCATGAAAGTCGTAAAATGCTCCAGAATAAAGCGACAAGGCAGACTAACTTCTTCCAAAAGCCTTCTTTCAGTCGTGATTTTCTCCTCTAGGACTTTTAAGCGAAGAACCGAAGGCCAGCTATCATCGTCCTCTAGGTGATATTTTTCTATAATATGCCTGTATCTCCGTGTAATCTCTTCCAGTGCATCAAGATACCTGGCATCACGTTCACTCCGTTTTTCCATTCAAAATCCCTCTCTATTCTACTTCTGCAAAGGCGACAACATAATTATGGCCATAAATTTTTGCGCATTTTGGACAGGTTGTATAGTAAAAATAGTACCTTTTTGTTTTCTTTCCTTTGGCCTGAACATATTCCTCCATTTCTTTAATCCATTGGGGAACATTATTATATGGCCCATCAAAAACTTTACTCAAAAATGTCCCGGATATTTTCGCATTCTCCGCATCGGGCACTTCTGCAGTAACGGCCATATAATATTCACATTTCCATGGTGAAGGGTCATAGGCCAGCAGCAAAAAATCCTCCTTTTCAGGAGCAGCTTTAGCGTCAACGGACTTCTTCCACATCCGTTGCATAGTGCGACTGATAAATCCCGGCAATGGGAAGTGAAATATCTGGGGAATCGTATCCTTTATAAAAAGCTTATCTTCCCAAACAAAAGTCTTTTCATCCCATAAACCGGTATCAAACTTAGGGCAACAGGCTTCCGTTTCCTGCTTTTCATCCATCCTGTTAATACCTCCTCATATTTTCTACCTTCCAAATTCATACTACCATGATTTGAGAAAGCAAGCAATAATTTGGCAAAAAAAACGAGAAGCAAAGATATCCTTCGCTTCTCATGTAACTTACCTGTTTTATATGTTAGTTCTTTTGCGGAACTAACCACCAAATTGTTGCGTAAACATCAGCAGATTACCTTTATACTTCACTATACCGATACCGATATGGGTATAATTGGAGCTGAGAATATTTTGGCGGTGCCCAGAGCTATTCATTAAGCCCTTATGCGCGGATTCAACGGAATTTGTATAGGCAATGTTTTCCCCAGTGGCCCTGTAGCCGGGTGCATATTTTTTAATCATTTGTGCGGGATCTCCATACGTTGGAGATTGATGATCAAAATAGTTTTTGTCAACCATATCCTGACTCTTTAATCTGGCGCTTTTCACTAAGTTCATATCGACCATTAATGGAGCCACTCCCGCTTCTTTTCGGGCCTGATTAATCAAGTCCAGCATTTTTTGTTCATCAGCGGTTAATCCTTGAACATCAGGTTGAGGATCAGAGGTAGGGGTAGGAGTATGTGCAGGTGTGGGTTTTGGAGTTGGAGTTGGAGTTGGAGTAGGTGTTGATTTTGGTGCCGATTTTGGGGTTGCTTTCGGGTTTGCTTTCGGGGTTGATTTTGGTGTGGTTATTGTACTTTTGGGTTTATTGTATTGCGCGGCTATTTTTTCCTTCCAAAGCTCAATAATCTTCGCCATATCCTCTGATTGTTTATAGGTAAATTTTTGTTCAAACTTAGGACAGCCCTTACTGCAACTTCGAATACAGTTATTATTAGATACTCTTAGGCAATTCTTTAATGCGAAATTATTGTCTTTGGGTGAACATTTGTTAGCAGAAATACTGTTGCTCAAATCGTTTGAGCTTACTATCGATAAGAATTGCGGCATCTGCTTATTCATCTGCTTATTAGTGAAGCAACATTTGTAGTTAGACGGTTTTCCTATATTACAACAAGATGCTCCTAATGCTGTCATTGGAAAACTAACCAAAATACCGAGAACAACCATGCTAGTCAATACTTGCCTGATTTTGGCCTTTTTCATCAACATTACCTCCCTAATTTTTCTATTATTGTCTGGCCGCAGATGCTTTTAAAATTAGGAGTCATTCGCTATTCTGTTTATCTTTAATTTACAACAAAATTCGCACAATTTCAAATAAATATACCGTATCAATTTTCACGGTTTGTCTTCCATAAGGAAAAATAGCTGCTCATCAAAAAAAGAGCTTGGCAAAGCTCCTCTTGAGTCTATGGACAAGGTCTTAAATTTTAAGTAGCAAAACAAATAATGGTCGGGATGACAGGATTTGAACCTGCGGCCTCTGCGTCCCGAACGCAGCGCTCTACCAAACTGAGCCACATCCCGACAACATTATATATATTATCATCTCGTGCTAAATTATGCAACCACCAGGATCTTCATCTTTTAAAAATTATTGTTGCCTCAATTGGCGGTCCTCGTAATTGACTTCTTTGTTCAACATCCATATAATTAATATCAAATAACTGAGTAAGGTACTAATTATCAACAATTACCGGGAGGGAAAAATATGGCTAGTAGCAAATTGACATGTCCGGAATGTCATCAACCTATCACCACCAAAACAATTAAATGCCCGCACTGCAAAAAAAAGGTGTCGCAAAAATATCTTGAGCATTACCAAAATGTCATTAGTAAATCATGGTTTTTCGGATTAGGAACATTTCTGCTATTTTTAATTATCCCCTTCCTTTTATTTGATTATCTAGGCTCAAAATGGACGGGTGTTGTAGTACTTATTGGCTTTCCTGTCTCAATTCTTGTCGGATATCTAACCAGGAAATTATCTTTCACTAAACAAAAGTAAAAAAAAGATGGAAGGGATACACCCTTTCATCTTTTTTTCTCTAGTTAATTTGCAAATTGAGGACCTATTCTAATCTTTCCCGCTAAGCTTGAACTTACTTTCCAATATGGATCGGCTCCATGATGTCCCCCACCCGGATGCCATTGAATAAGCTTATTTTTACCATCCTTAATAATCAAACCTTGCCCGGCGTGAGAACCTTTCGCTAAATTACCAATAAACCAATTACCCTCCATTTGAGCGAGTCTTTTAATGAGAGCGGGATTAGTATTTGTGAGCGTCTTCGGATCTCTAAAAATCTCATCTATTTTCGTTACTTTCACCGAAGGATAATCAATAATGGCCTTCTTCCATTCCGGATCCCTGGTTATTGTATACCACGCTTTTTCCGTTAAGATAGAATTACTAGTTTTTAAAGGCGCGCTTACTTTTACACCAGTTGCTGTAGCACGAGACGCTGTACTTACCGTCGCCGAAGCGGCCCCCAGATTAGGAATCTTGATTGAAGCTACATTATTCAATGCTTTAGCGGCAGTTGGCACCCCTTTCCCAGCAACCCCTACCGCCTTCCCTGCGCCACCAAGGCCTACAAAACTACCCACTAAATTACCTGCCGCTCGGGGATCATGCATCACCGTATTGGCATATTGCTTACCCCCGTTATAAAGGGCTCCGGCAATCGCTCCACCCGTTTGCACCGGATGCTTTACCAGATCAGCATATTTGTCCGGATTATCTTTCACATTGTAATAAGTAGTCATTGAAGTGGACAATAGATTCTGCGGCAGCGTCCTTTGGGAAAGGTTATAACCCAACATCGAAATATCCAAGAGCCCTTTGGGGATCCCCTCGGCTACTCCAACACTAAACTTCACCGCACTATTTGTTTCCGGACTAATCCACCCATCAATTTTATTAGTAACCAGAGAATCATATTTTCCATATACTTTCTGATTCACACGTTCAATTTTACCCTTTAGAGCCTGATCTTTAGCCTGATAATGGACTCTGCGCTGTGCTTCATTTGCTGGATTAAGCTTGCTGCTGCTCAGCGTATCTAATGCCTTATTTTTGACATTCGAAAGTGTATTTTTCGCTGTGGAATAATACCCACTCAGCGTTGAGGAAATATCGGGAAGATGCAATTCATACCCCCAGGCAGGAATAGAATCAATGGCTAACACCAATGCAATTACTGTGCCAACAGAAACTTTTTTTAAATACCTTAGTCTTCTGCTATCCATTATCTTCCCTCCTAATCTACCTTCTTGATATAACTGCCAATCCCCCCGGTTAGTAAATTAAGAAGTAACCCGTTATTAATTCTATATTCTATTATACTCTGACATTTATAAATTTTCAATATATTCGCTCAAGTATTTTGTTACTTACTAATTATAATTCTTGAAGCCCTTTCCTCAGTAGGTCGAGAGCTTTCTGGGTATGAAACGAAATTTGGTGTCCGGCCGCTTTTACTTTCGCTCCACCATAAAGTGCATTAAGATTTAGTAACATTGGCCCTTCCACGATGTCAAAATCATGTTTTTCAACTCCAAACCTGTTATCCCTCACAAACTGGAACCATTCATTTGTCGGTTTTTCAAATTTTTTGCTGTGAAGATCTGCCAGACTGGAACGGGGAACTTTAAACATAAGAACTTCATACTCATCTCCAAGTCTCTCGCCGAATTTTTTAGCCTGATAATAGTTACTGGTTAAATAAAAGCCTTGCCCGAAATCGGTTTCCGGCCGCCCTTTATCAATGATAATCCCATCCTTACGTATTGATTCGGCTTTCTTTTTACTAGCAGCGTGGAATAAAGACACCAAACTATCATCAACTTTGTCCTTTGAGCTCTTCAAAATACTCC
>CAZVLC010000034.1:0-9321 GCA_964627885.1 uncultured Peptococcaceae bacterium | reverse complement strand
CAGTGGGTGGAGACAAAGTTTTCTGTTTTAGAACAGTTTGAAAGCTTTTTTAGTAACGATTTTGTAATGCCTGCAGCGATAAGCCAATTGAATGTCGGCACCTTATCCTTGCCGGATATTGGAACTTATATGGATAAAATGGCTTTCTCCGCAGATATGAAGATGGAATTACTAAAGTATATTTTAAAATTGAGCGATCGGTTTGCGTTAACTGCAACAACTACTTTAGGGGAAGTGTTAAATTTATTTTTGTCCGAGATGGCTTTCAAAGCGATTATCTTTATTGCAATCTGGTTTGTTGCCTCTAAAGTTGCATTTCTGTTATCGCATATTTTGCTTAATGCTATTCAGGGTACAATGTCGGATTCCCTCGATAAAGTGGGGGGTGTTGTACTAGGGCTTGGTCAAATGGTCTTTGTGATGACGGTGATATTTGGGATGCTTTATCCCTTATCGGAATTAGCCCAGTTTACTGAACCATCCTTTTTTGTGGCTGTGGCGAAGACAATTGGTGAGGCTGGATTAATACGCTTGTTCCACTGGTTATTTGGGTTAATGATGGGAAATTTAATTGTTCCTTGGTTATAGGGAAAATATAGGAGGGTGCATTGTGGCGTGGTTTTCTCTTGGAACGAAAGTTCCGCAACTGCATATAGTGGAAAATGAAATTAAAGAAAGTTCCTCAAATTTTACTCCGGAATTAAAGAATAGGTTGCAGCAATTTAATTTTGAGGAGAGATGGGCCTTAACCAAACGTCTTTTACCTATTATAGAAAAAACAAAAGCCCGTAGCTTAGTGCGTGCTTTTTTTGCCGAGAATACCGAGAAAATTATTGGTTTATTAGAAAAGCGGGAAGATATCGGTATAGTCGTAGAATGTCTGGGCTATTTTCCCTCCAGAGAGATTGTTGATCTTCTGGTAGAATTATTAAATGATAAGAATGAGGAAGTACAACTTATTGCGGCTGGGGCGTTAATGAATCATACGCCGCGGCTCGTTGTACCGGCGGTGATGGAAAAGTTTCTAAATGCCGAAGTACCTGCTTCACGGGCAGGAGAAGTATTATTGGGGATGGATTATCTGGCCCAGGATGCTTTACTGGAGGCATATGCTCGGGCTAAAGAGGAGATTAAGGCTCAGATTTTAGAGCTATTGGTGACCAGCCGTAATCCGAAGTGTAAACAATTTTTGGCTACAGCCTTACTAAGTGAGAATATTAATCTGAAAAGGGCTGCTTTACAAGCTGTTTCTACTATGCAATACTCAGATTTGTGGGAGGCAGTGGCCTTAAACTTAAGTGATCCGGCTTGGCAAATCCGGACAAAAGCGATGGAAGTGTTGGCAAAGATTGATGCAGGGGGGGCCATAGAAATGGTTGTCCCCTTTGTGAATGATGAGGATCCTTGGGTGCGCAAAGAAGCTGAAATCTTTGTCCGGAAGTGGGAAAAGAAACGGGAAATGAGGGAAGAAGCGTAAGATGTGGCAGGGATTATCGGAAACGCTGGCTAATTTTTTTACTGCAGAAAAGTTGGGAATATGGGCGGAGAAGGCTTTTTTGGTTCTTTTTATCTTAATAATCACGCGCATTGCCATCTATGTTGCCGATTTATTGATTAGACGTACGTTTCAATTGAAGAATAAACGCGAGCAAGACCACCGCAGAGCAAATACCTTGCAAAAGCTCTTACATAGTGTAATAAGGTACGCTTTCTTTTTCCTTGCGGTTATTACAATTTTGGATGGCATGGGAGTACCGATTATGGCGGTTCTTTCTGCCGCAGGAATTTTAGGTTTAGCGGTAGGCTTTGGTGCCCAAAATCTGGTCAAGGATATAATCACCGGGTTTTTTATTCTTTTTGAGGATCAATTTTCCGTGGGCGAATATGTAGAAACCCAAGGGGTAGGCGGAGTTGTGGAGGAAGTGGGTTTACGTATTACCAAGCTTCGGGATTGGGACGGGAAGCTGCATATTATTCCTAATGGCAGTATTGCCATGGTGACCAATTTTAATAGAGGCAGTATGCGTGCTTTGGTGGAAGTTGGGGTTAGTTATGATGAAAATATTGATCAAGTATTAGAAGTGTTGGAGAGGGTATGCAAATCGGTTAATGATGATTTCCCCGCAATAATTACTACGGAGCCTAAAGTGGTTGGAGTAACCGCCTTAGGGCAGTCTGAAGTGGTGATTAGAATTGTGGCGAAAACTATTCCCATGGAACAGTGGGGAATTGAAATGGAATTACGGAAGAGGATCAAAGATACTTTTGCGCGGGAAGGGATCAAAGTTCCTTATCCCCACCAGGTTGTCATTCGAAAAGAGGAGGCCCAAGACAAACAATAGAAGAAAAACTGCGGAAAAGAAAATGATGTTTGAATATTCATGGTTGGGAAGGTGGTTGGGCATGGGCCAATATAACGTCGGTGACATTGTAAAAATGAAAAAAAAACATCCCTGTGGGAATGATGAATGGGAAATTATGCGCACTGGAATGGACTTTCGGATAAAATGCTTAGAATGCAAACGGCAGGTCTGGCTCGATCGCCCCTCTTTTGAAAAAGCAGTCAAAAAGGTTCTTAAGCAGGGAGAGACGGGGCAGTCCGTTTAATAATTCTATGACTTTTATCTTTATTTGAGTGGTAAAGCCATCTCAAGCACAGTAGGTAAAAGTGCCTACATCTGAACATCCTTTTTTATTGGCGAAGGAGTCAGAATATCTTGAATTGCGGGAACACGGGGCGCAAGAACCATGGGAATCGATAAAGGCGAAGGCTATCCACCAGGCCGGAACGCTGAGAAGTGAAAAGTATGAGGCAAGGAGGAGTAGGATGAAGGTTGTGGGGCTTGATCTCGGCACCACGTCAATTTGTGCATCGTTAGTGGATGGGGAGACCGGCGAGGTGCTGGATGTAGCTAAAACCGAAAACTTTTTTGCGGTTAAATCAGCTCATGCTTGGGAGAGGCTGCAGGACCCGGAGAAAATTTTGGCCAAAGCGCAGGAATTGCTGGAGGTCTTGGTAACAAAGCATTCCCTTATTGGTGGCATTGGGGTGACAGGACAAATGCATGGGATAGTCTATCTGGATGCTGTCGGCAACGCGCTTAGTCCTCTTTATACATGGCAGGACGGTCGAGGGGATTTGCCCTTTGGGGAAGGGAAGACTTATGCGTCATTTCTCACAGAAAAGGCTGGTTATCCATTGGCAACTGGCTATGGGGCGGTGACTCATTTTTACAACTTAAAAAATAAGCTTATCCCAACTCAAGCTGTTGTTTTTTGTACGATCCAATCCTATGTCGCCATGAAATTAGCGGAGCTTCGTGAACCGAAAATCCATGTTTCTGATGCCGCCAGACTGGGATTTTTTGCTTTATCGGAAGGCGTGTTTGACTGTGAAGCACTTCAGGCGGTAGGTATGCAAGCTAACTTTTTCCCCTCGGTAACCGGTGAGCTTGAAATAATTGGGAAAACGCCGCTGGGGACACCAGTAGTTGTCGCCATTGGGGATAATCAAGCTAGTTTCCTTGGCTCGGTCCAAGAGATCAAGGGCAGTATATTAGTAAACGTGGGTACTGGCAGTCAGATTTCGGTTTTCTCGGAAAAACCTGAAATGTATGTTCAAGCATCGGGGGTAGAAACGAGACCTCTTACAAAGGATGGCTTTCTTTTGGTGGGGGCTTCCCTTAGCGGCGGTCTTGCTTATGCACTCCTAGAAGCGTTTTTTCGGTCGGTAATCGAAATGGCCGGGTTATCCTGTCCTTCCGGCCAATCTTTATATCCCTGCATGAACGCGCTGGGGCTGGATTTTGCTAACCTTAATAAAAATAAAAGTAATGATAAAAAGAATAGGTTGGTTATCGGGACGCAGTTTAGCGGAACGCGGGAACGGCCGGAACAGCGCGGCTTTATTGAGAATTTGGGCTTGGAAAATTTTACGCCGCAGCATTTTATCGTTGGCGTTTTGGAAGGAATAGTGGAGGAATTGTATAAAATGTATCAAGGAATGAAAGGTGTGGGCAATGCCGATTTTAGCGCTATCTTACCTTCCATGTTAATTGGCTCGGGGAACGGACTCCGTCAAAATAGTTTTCTGCAGCAACTGTTTTCCGAAAAATTCGGTCTGCCGCTAAAAATCCCCGCCCATCAGGAGGAAGCAGCGTATGGAGCAGCGTTGGCGGCTACGGTGGCAGTAGGATATTATGAAAGCATAGAAGCTGCTCAAAAAATTATCCGGTATTTGGAATAAACATTATTAAGCTATGTAAATGCGTCCGGAAAACCAGGAAAAAGAGAAGGAACCCAGGGGAGATTTTCCCTGGGTTCCTTCTCTTTTGGTTTGATTCCTGTGATATTTTTGTTTATTTGTCTAGGTTGTATAAACCTAGGCGATACTATTTCGAACATAATAGGTTGCAAGTTCTGTTAGCACAGCATTGTCATAATTCACGACACAGATTTTTTTATTAACTTTATCTACAAAATAAATGATGTTTTTTTGCGGATCATGCACTGCCTTATTTATCTCACTGTTAATTTGAATGTTTCCATTTTGTTTTGTTAGTGTTGTGGTTACCAGAGTTTTGTCGGAGGCACATTGCCGTTTAAAGTAATTTTTACAATAAGGTAATCGTTAGTACCTATTGTAGAAAGAGCTATCAAGGTATTGTTCTGATAATATAAACGGGCAACATTCCCTCGGGTTTGCCAAGTTTCGATTCCTTCAAATGTATTATAGTCATATGCTTGAATTACATTCCCCTTTACAGTATAAAAAGTATTATTTGTCGGATCAAAGGCGATATCGGTGAAACCTTTATCTAACATGAAAGCAAACAGCATGTCTTTTGCTTTATCTTCATTGCAGTGTAGAACAAGTCCGGAACCATTAAAAAGGTATTTTCCATCAGGCGATATTTTGATGTTCTTTTCCATAGGATAATCGCCATGATACGGTGAATTATAGGACTTTTCAATAATGCCGTTTGAAATATTAAATGCATCAGTATCTCGCGGGGAGAGATCCGTATTAATCGTATATATCCTATCTAATGTCGGATGTAATTCCGCATAGCTATTTTGCCTAATCGAAGCTGAAGATACTTTTTGGTTTGAGGTTCTCGAATAGCTTCTAAAGTATGTCCATTGGCCGGATCCTGACGGAACATAAATATACCCATCCCTGCCCACGACAATATCATAGGGATCAGTATCAATATCGAACTGTTCCTTTAAAGAAAAGTTATTCGCATCAATAATGGCTATTGCGCCTTCTTCTTTTTCCCCATTTAAAAGTGCTACATATATTTCATCATTGGCGTAAGCGATGCTTATCGGAGCATAATCAAACGCTATTTCTGACTTTTGCCTGGTTTCATAATTTATTGCATACACTTTTTTATTAGTTTTGTCGGTCGAGTAGATAATTGGCATAGTCGGATGGATTACAGAGTCGGTAATACTAATATTTTTAAAAGAGCAACTATCATCATAATGTTCAAGTATTTCTTTTGCCGTTAAGGCCGTATTATAAATGCTTATTTCATCAATCATTCCTGTGAAATAGGCATCTTCAAAGCTTGCGCCAATCATTAGGGGTTGTTCCTGTGCGCTGATCTGTCCGCTTATTTCCATCGAGCCGGATTGGACGCCATTTATAAAGAGCTTAATGGAATTCCCATCATAAGTGGCAGCAATATGCGTCCATTCTCCAACAGGCAGAGTGTCTTTGTCCGAATAGAGGCTGCTTATATTCTCGCCTATTTTGATTGCTATCCCGACGTTATTTTTATCTCCCCGTAATAAGCGGTAGTCGGCCTCGGGATAAGAAGACTTGGTAAGAATACATTGATACGCTTCGGCGCCTGAGGGATTTGCCAATGCTTCTACGGTTAAGGCTGTTTGGGGGTTTAAAATAGCCCGATGGGGTATTGTGATGGAATCGTTACCGTCAAAGGAGAGGGCTTTTCCGACTTTACCATCTACCAACGTTGCACCGTTTATGGTGCCATGAATTTCGTATCCACTGGAATCGCTTACGGTGGTTCCCTGTACATCATCAAATGTCCATTGGCCAACCAGACCAGTTATCCCAGCCGGATTGTCGGTAATTGTTATCGGGAAATTAGGATCATTTCCTGCGTTAAAGTCAAAAATAATATTGCAGGGGCCTGCGGGTTGTTCAAGAAGATACCTCTTTTTAATAGTGACAATGTTGTTTTGTACAGTATAGTCTGTTCCATAAAGCAGGGGGGTTTCTCCGTTCTTTAATCCAAATAGTGTGTTACCATTTAGTGTTAAAATAACGGTGATGTCTCTGGCATGATTTTTATCAAACTCTTCATCTTTTGGCGCTATTGTTGAATTATAAAATAGTAGGGCTTCACTTTCATTTATGACTGGTTTCCCGGTAAAGCTTTCCAGTATGCCTCCATCTGCTGCTTTAACAGTCCCGGCCTGGTATGAAAGCAAGATGTTATCAGTATGTTGATAAATAGTATAGTCTAGTGTTATTTCAACAATCGAAGGAGTAGAGGTTAAATTCACTGCCTTAACGGCAATGGAATCCCCTCTCGTCGTAACATTAAACCCTGCAGGTGCCGCCGGTAAAGGGGCCATATTTTTATCAAAATGGAGGCAGAGTTTATTGCCGTTTTTTGTGGTGCGTGCTTCCTGGAGTATTGGCGATGGGGCAACGGGCGGTTGGGGTTCAGCTTGGTAATGGCTCAGTATTTCGTCTGCCGTCAGGGCTCGATTATAGATGCTTAATCCGTCAAGCATTCCTTTATAATATTCGCTTGTCCCATTTGAGCCCAGCATTAACGGTTGCGCATGAACGCCAATTTTACCGTTAACCTTAAAAGAGTTAACCTGTTTCCCGTTAATGAACAGTTTCATGTATACACCGTCATATGTGCCGACCACATGGGTCCAGGTTCCCGCTGGTGCTGCATTTGCCGAGGAATAGGCGGATTGTACGACACCCCCGATTTTCATGGATACTTTTACGCGGTTGTTCGTTTCGCGGGTCATCGAATAGTCATTATTCGGATACGGCGATTTTGAAAGTATTTTTTGCCCACCCGTCGTGGTGGACGGATTGATCCATGCTTCGATTGTCATAGCATTTGTTGAATCTAAAAGGGTGTTGTGGGAAATTTTAACGGAGTCATTGCCGTCAAAATTTAAGGCATTTCCGAATTTGCCATCGACCCAGGTTGCGCCGGTTATTGTACCATGGAGATTGTTCCCGCTGGTATCTGTCACAGTTATTCCTTGACCTTCGTCAAATGCCCATTGGCCGATCAAACCATTGATTACTGGTGTACTAGGGGTACTATCGGTAATGGTTATCGGTAGTACGGGGTTATTTCCTGCGCTAAAGTAAAAAACAATATTGCATATGCCAACGGGTTGTTTGAGAAGATATGTTTTATTGATAGTAACATTGTTGGCTTTTATGGTATAATCTGTTCCATTTATCAGGGTGGTTGTCCCGTTTTTTAATCCTAATAAAGTGTTACCATTTAGTGCTAAGCCAATGGTGATGTTTCGAGTAAATTTTTTATCAAATTCTTCGGTTTTGGGCTCTATTGTTGAATCAAGGACTGGCACGGCTTCACTCATATTTCTGACTGTTTTTCCAATGAAGCTTTCCAGTATGCCTCCATCTGCTGCTTTGACTGTCCCAGCTTGGTATGAAAGCTCTATGTTACCGGCATCTCGGGAAATAGTATTGGCAAGTACGACTTCAACAATTGAAGGACTGGAGATCAAATATATTGCCGTAATGGGATTGGGCTTCCCGTCTACAGTAACATTAAACCCTGCAGGGGCCGCCGGTAAAGGGGCCATATTTTTATCAAAATGGAGGCAGAGTTTATTGCCGTTTTTTGTGGTGCGTGCTTCCTGGAGTATTGGCGATGGGGCAACGGGCGGTTGGGGTTCAGCTTGGTAATGGCTCAGTATTTCGTCTGCCGTCAGGGCTCGATTATAGATGCTTAATCCGTCAAGCATTCCTTTATAATATTCGCTTGTCCCATTTGAGCCCAGCATTAACGGTTGCGCATGAACGCCAATTTTACCGTTAACCTTAAAAGAGTTAACCTGTTTCCCGTTAATGAACAGTTTCATGTATACACCGTCATATGTGCCGACCACATGGGTCCAGGTTCCCGCTGGTGCTGCATTTGCCGAGGAATAGGCGGATTGTACGACACCCCCGATTTTCATGGATACTTTTACGCGGTTGTTCGTTTCGCGGGTCATCGAATAGTCATTATTCGGATACGGCGATTTTGAAAGTATTTTTTGCCCACCCGTCGTGGTGGACGGATTGATCCATGCTTCGATTGTCATAGCATTTGTTGAATCTAAAAGGGTGTTGTGGGAAATTTTAACGGAGTCATTGCCGTCAAAATTTAAGGCATTTCCGAATTTGCCATCGACCCAGGTTGCGCCGGTTATTGTACCATGGAGATTGTTCCCGCTGGTATCTGTCACAGTTATTCCTTGACCTTCGTCAAATGCCCATTGGCCGATCAAAGAAGAAACAGCACCAAGACAAACGTTGGGTACTAGCAATAGGCATATTAAGGCCAAAGAGAATATGCTTAATGTAATAGTATTTTTGCATGCAAATTTTTTTGTTAATTTCATTTCAAAATCTCCCCCTTGTGTTTTTAGCGTGTTTTAAGACTTGTAAAAATTTTCTGGTATACTTTTTTACATCACCCCCAAAATTGGTTAGAAAAGCATCTTACCTTAAACAAGAAATATTTACAGTATTGCCGATAATTCCCTTTAAATCAAATTATACATCAAATATAGACAAATTCAAATAAATATTTTATTAAAGGGCGTTTTTACTGACAGAGGCACTTCAAAAAATATTTTCGCTGATTAAAAATGGAAATAGCCGTAACTTCACAAGCGATTTGGGGCTAAATACCCGAAATAAAATCGGAACAACAAAAACAAGCCTGTCAAGCAAGCTTTTTGTAAAAGATTTATTTCTGTCATTCCCGAACAGGATAAAAACAAGAAAAGAGAGAAACACAAAAAAATTCTTAAAGGATATACAATACAGTGATATAATGGGAAATAAGGTAGGAATTCCATCATTATTGACATCAGCATTAGGCGGAATGTCAATAAATAGCGAATCTCGAAGAATTTATATGTGTGTTAAAAAGTATATTGGGGGGTTGATCATTTTGAAAAAGAGAAAAGCGAGCTGTCCAATCAGATTTACTATGGTATTAATGCTAATATTTATGTTAAGTCAGTGCTTGGTATTAACTGCATTAGCTGCTCATGAAAATG
>CAZVLC010000033.1:0-9340 GCA_964627885.1 uncultured Peptococcaceae bacterium | reverse complement strand
CTTTGTTAAGGGTAGATCCTTCATCACTGAACCAATTATTACATAGAAGAATTGATACCAGTTCTAGATTAGAGGTTATTGCTAAAGGGTTGCCGGCTTCTCCCGGAGCTGCCTCAGGGGCGGTTGTTCTTAATGCCGATAAGGCGGAGGAGTTAGGGAAGCAAGGTAAAAAGTTAATTCTCGTCAGTACAGAAACAACTCCTGATGATATCCATGGAATTGTGGCTGCCCAAGGGATCTTGACCAGCCGGGGCGGAATGACCAGTCATGCCGCTGTTGTGGCGCGTGGTATGGGCAAATGCTGTGTTTGCGGCTGCGATGCGCTGAAGATTGATGAGCAGGCAGGAGTAATCAGAGTGAAAGATATAGTCATCAAAGAAGGAGACATTGTCTCACTTGATGGCAGTACCGGAAGTGTGATGTTAGGCGAAGTTAAAATGATTGATCCGGAATTAAGTGGGGAGTTCCAAACAATTCTCGATTGGGCCGAGAAAGTGAAGAAGTTGGGGGTGCGTACTAATGCTGATACGCCCAATGATGCGGCGAAAGCAAGAGAATTTGGGGCAGAAGGAATAGGCCTTACCCGTACGGAGCATATGTTTATGGCTCCGGATCGTATCCCGATTGTGCAAGAAATGATTATGTCTGATACAACCGAAGAGAGAGAGGCGGCCTTAGCAAAATTACTCCCGATTCAGGAAGAGGATTTCTACGGTATTCTGAAAGCCATGAGCGGATTCCCCGTCACGATTCGTTTATTGGATCCTCCTTTGCATGAATTCCTGCCTAATGCCGAGGAATTGGCTATCGAAATTGCCGAGTTAAGGATGAAGGGCGGAAACAAGAAGGAAATTGCTGAGAAGGAAGTTATTCTCGCGAAGGCGAGAAGCCTGCATGAGTTTAACCCGATGCTCGGGCACAGAGGTTGCCGCTTAGGAGTTAGTTATCCGGAAATATACCGGATGCAGGCTAAGGCTATTTTCCAGGCGACAGTTCGTCTGGTGAAGGAAGGTTATAAGGTTTTCCCGGAAGTGGAGATTCCATTGGTGATTCATACTAACGAATTAGGTTATTTGAAGGATGAAGTAGTAAAGATCGCTAAAGATACGATGGCTGCCTCAGGTGTAGAATTTGAGTATGCGGTAGGAACCATGATTGAGTTACCGCGGGCCTGTGTTGTAGCCGACGAACTGGCTGAGTTGGCTGAGTTCTTCTCCTTTGGCACTAATGACCTCACTCAGACTACTTTAGGGTTCAGCCGTGATGATGCTGAAGGGAAATTTATGAGCGATTACCTTGATAAGAAGATACTGAAAGAAGATCCCTTTATGACTATTGATCGTGGTGGCGTAGGAGAACTGATGAAATTAGCCGTGAAAAAAGGTCGGGAGAAAAAGCCTGGTCTCTTGATCGGAATTTGCGGAGAGCACGGTGGTGATCCTAATTCGGTAGAATTCTGTCATCTGCTTGGCTTGGACTTTGTCAGTTGCTCGCCGTTTAGGGTACCGATTGCCCGTTTGGCTGCGGCCCAGGCGCAGATCAGCTATCCGAGAAAGTAAATAAAGTTTAATAAAGAGAACAAGGGTGTTACCACATAGATTTTCAGGTGGTAACACCCTATTTTTTATGCTGTGTGTCCGGGGATAACCTGCCCATGGTAGCAGTTTATCTAATTTTGCTGCCATTCATTCGGAGCGCATCATTATCAAAAACTATTGACTATCTATTATACTTTGCATATAATATAATCAGAAAGTATGAAATTCCGAAAGAGTGATAAGTATGCTGATTGAAATGCGTGGGAGATCACAGATTACTATTCCTTCTGAGATAGTAAAAAACCTTGGCATTAAAGAGGGGGATCAATTTGAAGTTATTGAAAAAGACGGTGGTATATTTTTATGTCCCGTAGTTATTTACCCTAAAAAAGAAATGATCCGTATCGCAAGGCTTATTAAAGAAACTGAAGCTGAGTACAAAAGTGGTGAATTTAAAGCCTATGACGACGTTGACAAGATGTTTATGGATATGGGGATTAATTTAGATGAGGTTTAAAATTGTTGTCACAAAAGCTTTTGAAAAGAATTTAAAAAGGCTTACTATCACTGAACAAAAGCAAGTAGCGGCTAGGTTTAAAATGCTTCAAATTAACCCACACCATCCATCCTTGCGTACCAAAAAAATTAAAGGTTTTGAAGGGCTATTTGAATGTAGTGTAAACATGGATATAAGGATACTTTGGCGGTACGAAGGATCTGAAATTATTATTACATTGGATATTGGACATCATTCTATTGTGGATGAATTATAATTAACACTTTTGCATCATCACTTTACGGTATTTTTCCCATGATAATAACAGAAAAACATTATTGAGAGGGAAAGCAAGTGCTTAAAGCTTGTTTTTTTGTGCAGGGAGATGTAATTTGTGATAAAATATCAGCCATAATAGATTTGCAGATAACAAAATCGATTAGCGAGGATGGATCTATATGCCACGAGTGAAAAAACAGGAAGAACAGCAATTATGTGCCTACTTCACATTTTCAGGCTTTATTATAGAGGAGGAACTGTTAGAGCTGCAAGATCCTCTTAAGACTTGGATAATGCGGTTCAAAGCAGACAAACATAATGCTCTTTTTCATCTTGGCTTTCTGGAAAGGGCAGAGTGGTTTTCGCCTTCCCTCGAATACCTTCACCATATTGCGGAGCTACTCATTCGAAAAATTAGTCAACAGGCGGATATTGAGATCAGCCGGGATGCCGTTCAGGTTGATTTGGGCAATGATGAAGCGGAAAGGCTCAAGGATGAAGTCCCTTTTGTCGTTGGTATGGAATATATTGATGCAGACTGGCTTCAAAGGCTTTGGGAGGCACTGTTGACTGTTTTCCGGACGGAAATCAGGGACTATGATGGTACTGTTAAAAGGTACTTTGCGGAATACAACTCCAATATCAATGTTGTAGGCAGGGTGTTTTTTCACTTGGTTGAAAATAAAGAAGAGGAATTTCCTTTTGCCTTTATGGCCACTTATTCAACTAAGACGGTCAAAAGCAAGCGCGCGGTACATACCCCTTTGAAAAATGCCTTAGGGGAATTTCAAGGGGAGGAAAAGAAGCTGCTTAACCTTATTTCAACGGTCATCAGGGCTGCGGAAAAGAGCAGCTTTATTTCTGGATTGCTGGAAAGCGGTGAATTGTTTTCTCCACTGAAGCTTACGATAGAGGAAGCATACACTGTTTTAAAGGAGATTACACTTTATGAGGAGGCCGGCATCATGTGTAGGGTGCCGGATTGGTGGCGCAAAAGCGGTAATTCCATCCGGCTTTCGATTACAGTGGGAGAAAAAGAACCCTCCAAGGTAGGGTTGGATGCAATAATGGAATTTGCACCTACTTTGAAAATAGACGATGAACCCCTCACCGAAGAGGAACTGAGGAAGTTTCTGAATATGGCAGAAGGACTCATCCAGTACAAGGGTAAATGGGTGGAGGTTAGTAAAGCTAAGCTAGAAGCTCTACTTGAAGCTTTCGACAAGGTAAAAGGTTTGGCGGAAGAGGGAGCTTTATCTCTTGGGGATGCCATGAGGCTTGAGTTGAATGGGAATGAGCTGTTGAACATTGCGGCAGATGAGATAGAAATATCCGTTACAAATGGGCAATGGCTCAAAACTATCAAGGACAAACTGACGCACCCGGCAACATTACCGGAGGTAAATATCGTACCTTCTTTCCGTGCGGTATTGCGACCCTATCAAAGAAATGGCTATCAGTGGCTTTATCAAATGTCGGAGATGAGATTGGGGGCATGTCTGGCGGATGATATGGGGCTAGGCAAGACTGTTCAGATGATTGCTTATTTAGAATATGCCAGAGTTCATTTTGGCGGACATGCCTTGTTGATTCTTCCGGCTTCCTTGATTGGCAACTGGCAGAAGGAAATTGAAAAATTTGCACCGGAAATGTCTTACCAGATACTGCATAAGAGTGGGTTAAAAGTAAAAGAAGCGATTCAGATCAAAGAAGATTTTTTCCTGTCTATTACCACTTATGGCATGGCAGTCAGACTGGAAGAGTTGAAAACTAAGAAGTGGGATTATCTGATTTTGGATGAGGCACAAGCCATTAGAAATTCCGGTACCAAACAGACAAAAGCAATCAAACAGATCCCGGCCATAATGAGGATTGCGATGACCGGAACGCCCATTGAAAATCGATTAGGAGATTTATGGTCTTTGTTTGATTTTTTAAATCAAGGCCTACTGGGAACAGCCAAGGAGTTTACCAATTTTACGAAAGAGCTGGGGGATCATGCGGGCGGGTATACTAGACTGCGCAAAATGATTCAGCCCTTTATCCTAAGAAGACTGAAAACGGACAAGAATATTATTTCAGATCTACCTGATAAATTGGAAAGGAACTCCTACACTACTTTATCCCATAAGCAGGTTCTTCTTTATAAGCAATTGATTAGGCAGATGGAAGAGAAGTTACGGGAGGCGGAAGGAATTACCCGAAAAGGGCTTGTTTTATCCAGCATTCTGAAATTTAAACAGATTTGTAATCACCCGGATCAATATATCGGTCGGGAGGAATTTAAGCCGGAGCAAAGCGGCAAGTTTGAGCAATTGAGGGAAATTTGCGAAACAATTCGGGAGAAAAGGGAACGGGTTCTTATCTTTACCCAATTTCGGGAAATGACGGAGCCAATTTCCGCTTTTCTGGCGGGCATATTCGGCAAGGAGGGGTTTGTGCTTCACGGAGGCACCCCCGTAAAAAGACGCAATGAGCTTGTGGCACAGTTTAATGGAGAACAATATGTTCCTTATATGGTGCTTTCGCTAAAAGCGGGCGGTGTTGGGCTGAATCTGACAGCAGCCAATCATGTCATTCATTTTGACAGATGGTGGAATCCGGCTGTGGAAAATCAGGCCACCGACCGTGCTTTTCGTATTGGACAGACGAAGAATGTCATGGTGCATAAGTTTGTCACACAGGGGACGATAGAAGAGAAAATTGACGCACTTTTGGAGGAGAAACGGAAACTTTCCGGGGACATTCTCAGTACAGACGGGGAGCAGTGGATTACGGAGTACAGTAACGAGGAACTGATGAGGCTATTCGCATTGGATGGTGATAAAGCATGAGTGCTTACGGATTTCCGGAGTATGTGTCGGTTGCGGAGAAAAAGGCCAAAGCGGAAAGGGCACTGAAAAAATTGCAAAAGAATAATCCGGATGCGGAACCGATTATCATTGAGGGAAGGACACTGGCCAAGAGCTGGTGGGGAAAGGCGTGGAACCGCAATCTGGAGAGCTATGCCGACTACAGTAATCGAATTGATCGAGGAAAAAGCTATGTCCGTAATAATGCGGTGTTGGATTTGAAAATATCGAAAGGAAGAGTAGTTGCCAAGGTACTGGGAAGTAGAGCCAAACCTTATGATATTGAGATTCAGATTGATACTTTAAGTAGCACGAAATGGCGTGAAATCCAAGAATTATGTAATCATCGAATCGATACGCTGGAACAATTAATCGAAGGGAAATTTCCGAAGGAACTGGAAATCCTCTTCGCGGATAAAAAGTATGCGATGTTTCCTTCTCCTGAGGAGATTCACTTTTACTGCAGTTGTCCTGATTACGCCTATATGTGTAAACATGTGGCGGCGGCATTGTATGGTATTGGCACCCGATTGGATCAGAATCCTCTGCTGTTTTTTGAGCTACGAGATATTGACGGGCAGGAGTTAATCCGCAAAACCATGGAGCAAAAGCTAGATAGCATGTTGAAAAATGCTGGTAAGAAAAGCAAGCGGCAGATTGCAGCCAAAGATATCCCGAATATCTTTGGCTTGTAGAGGCTTAGAAGGGTATCTGGACGGGGGAAACAATTCAAAAAGGGCTAGCTTTAATGTATCTCCCGGAAATGTCATTATGATTCAGATGGCTAATGATTAAACATCAGCTAATTGTGCGAAAAAAATGGAAAAATCGAATAAGAATCATCATTTGCTGATGCCCAGGAAAGCCGCCAAGAGGATTTCTGCGGGGTTGGTCTCACCAATTGTCAGGTTCAAGGAAACAGCAAAGTAGGGGCATTGTTTGGAGATAGCTGCAATACTGTTGATAAAGGCTCCAAAAAGCAAAAATCAAGAGACCGAGGCAGGGATGCTCCAGAAAATTCCGGTAAAATAAATATTGAACTAACCATTGGTGAGGCGTTGGGAAATAAGAAAAGAAAGTTTTTGCGTAAATTAGGACACAATAAGTGTGAATAAATTTTTAGCCATGAAAGGAGAATATTATTGTCAGATATAAAGTTAAATCAACCAATGAGACAGGTAACGCAAGAGCTGAAAAAGCTATGGCCAGTATGGGGAACTTTGAAGGAAGGTTCAATTTAGAGAAGTCTGGATTTAATCCTAATATGCTGGGCCATTCAACGGAGCATGATATGATTCTCGGACAACAGCCCAGAACGGTGAAGAAGGAAGGAGCCGGAATTGGGCTTCTCTATGAAATTAGGGAAGAAATCGCCTTAATGCTTGATGACGATCAGTGTTCATTAACTGTTGCGCTGCACCAATACAACAAACATCACTGGTTATCGGAGGGTGCTGAGGGCGTTATTAGTATACACGATTTATTGCAAGAACACATTGATCAGACCCAAAAGCATATTGATTCAATAGGAGAACGGGTTGCCCGTCTGGGTGGGGTTCCAACGGCCCATCCGGTGACAGAGCATGAAATATCTTATATTAAGCACGAAGTGGAAGGGCGCTATAGTATAAGAGTAGTATAAGAGTAGTATAAGAGATTTTCTCCGTAATGATTTAGAGCATGAACTCAAGATTCAGGAAATGCTGAGAAAAACAATCAATAGAGCCCATCAGTTAAGGGACTTCGGAACGGTAAGCCTGTTAAACCTTGGCAATTCCGGTCTCTCATACTTTAGCATGAGAGGCTTTGTAGAGCACAAAACCAATATTTTCATGATAATAGGGAAAAAATTTTTCGCCCATGGTATAATTATCATAGTGTATTTCAACTATTTGGAGGTTATTAAGGAGATGTCAGATGATAATGTTTTAATGGATAAAAAGAGGCTGCAATCAACTGCAACTGGAAATAACTATTTATGGCGGTTCCATTATGACTATGGTCTATGATAATAGACCGGCGACAAAAGATATAGATTGTGTATTTAGTGCAACCAATCTAAAATTATTAGACAAGATCTTGGATCTTACTAAATTTGCCTTTAATCTTCCCGATGGCTGGATTAATGAACAAATAAAAAAACCGCTGGAATTGATTCTTAAAGAAAATAAGGAAACCTTTAAAGTTTATACTAATCTTAAAATATTAAGACCGAAGGCAGAGCAGCTATTAGCTATGAAAATTTTAGCGGCAAGACCGGAACCGGCAAAAGATTTTGTGGATGCGTATATATTATGTAAGGATTTAAGTATCACTACAAAAAACAGTTGTTAGATATTTTCTCAGAATATATTCCTTTAACTTTTATCGGAGAAAGACAAATTAATTTTATTAAATATTTGGGAAAGGATTTAGGTTATGATTGGGAATAAGTACTTACAAGAATTATTTGCATATCCTGATGAGGATACAAGTATTAATCAACTATTAGAATTATTAAAAAGCAAAGATAATGATTTTATTAATAGTCTTAAAGAGCCGGTGAATATAGATTTATGCAATGATAAAGAGATTGATTATTTAACAAAGGCATCGGCTTTAATTGATTATTATCTGCAAATTCAAGGAATGGCTGTTCCTGATTGGCTAAGGCATGAAAAATTAAAATTTGCGAAGCCTTATTATCATGTAGCAAGAATAAGTGATTTTGACAAATTTAGATTACAGTATACAAATCCTTCTCCTTTTAGAGCAAGAAATGTCTATTTTGATTTGCATGGAATTCAAAGAGTCTAATTCTCCACTCTACGACTTTGTTTTCACAACAAAGTTAAGTCCTCTTAATACTGATAATTCCGGACTTTCATACTTTAGTATGAGAGGCTTTTTCTTTGGTTTCATACTTAAGGGCGATGACTATTCCTTTCTTTTTGCCTAAATTGAAGTAACAAGGAGGTGTGGCGCAAATGAAGGCGATTCGCAGACAATGCAATGCTTATGCTGTACTTTTTTTACTCGGGGTTTTTCTGACCGCTTGGTTTGTTGTGCAGCAGATGTTAGAGTATGCTTTGATTTGGGGGGGCGTCAGTATCGTCTTGCTTATACTTTTGATTAGGCAAGGCTGTTTACTTTATGACGCAAACCTTATCCTAGATAATCGCATCTTTGCAGTACCTTCGGCCATTATTACCAGATCAGGCGAGCGAGAAGGGCGTGAAACGGAAGAAACAATCGTATCCACCTTCGGCATTATGATTGGCAGTATGATTCTTAAATGGGGTTGCGATGGGGTGCGGGGCATCCGGTTGAGCGCCATTGTAATCGACCAAGCCCGGATCTATCTGACTTTCGGCGATGCAGCCGAAACGATGCAGGTGGAACTTTTGCACGGTATGACCGATAAGCAAGTAGTGATGGAAGTAAAGCAAAGGTTATGGCGTGAAACTGGCGTAACAGCAGTAATCAACGGTTGTTGATAATGCCCATGGTTCATGTTCAGGGTATTGCGATGTTCGAGCAATGAATTAATGTACGAGGAGTGGTGACATGAGCAAATTTTGTACAAGCTGCGGTAAAGCATTGGACGAAGGCACAAAATTTTGTACTGCGTGCGGAGGGGCGGTCGTATCCGTTACGCCCGTTAGTTGCGTTGCATCCGTTGCTCCCGATGATTCTGTGGCTGCTGAGGCAGGGGTAGCAACGGAGGTAATTTTGCCGCAATCAGATGATCCGGTCGCGGCAGCTACCGAGAAAACTGAAGCAGGAGCGGATGAACGGGTAAACAATGAAGTAAAGAGCGAAGTGCAAAAAAGCGTAAAATGTGAAGTAAAAAATAAAGTTAAAAGAAGAGTAGAAAATGAAGTGAAAAGCAAAGTAAAAAGCGGAGTCAAAAGGGAAGCCGAAAAGGGGGCAAGAGCTTTGGCGGAAATGATTTTTGCGGAGGCAACTCCGGCCTATACAACCGCAGGGGAAGCTACGTTACCGTTGGAATTGACCCCCTTTACGAGCGGGCTCACCGGGGAGAATCTCTTTGCGGTGTTAAAAAGCGGCTGGAGGAGCTTGCTGAGTGGCTGCAAACGCACGCTAGCTGATAAAAAACGACTGAAAGTAGTAATCGCACTATCGATGATCTGGTTACTGGTCAATCTTCTAGCCGCTTTTAGGATCTTTCCGCT